>JAFTXF010000175.1 GCA_017461685.1 Lachnospiraceae bacterium | reverse complement strand
TTTTGGCAGCTGTGCTTGGCTATGGCGTGGTAATAGCTGCGTGGATTTTTACGGACGTGGAAGGCACCAATATCTGGACCTATGTAATGACCCTGTTTTTTATGACAATATATCTATTGTTGCTTGCGGGCCGATATGCATGGAATTATCCACAGGTCAGAAGCTATATGATGGCAGGAAAGTGGAGAACTCTTTTTGTAAATCGGTATCTTGGTGTAAAAGCTCTTGTGCTTGTACTGGTAGTAGCTGAGCTTGCCTGCAATACTTATATGACAAGTATTCGCACGGTGAACAGGGATAGTTATATGGCCCATTTTCATAATGCAGAAGGCGCTGTATCGTATATGAAGGAACTGGACGACGGCTTGTACCGTACCGAGATTTTTTCACGGCTTACCAAGAACGACAGTATGATGTGGGACGTTAATACGGCAACTGTATTCTCATCCACGGCAAATGCTAATGTGGTGGATTTCTATAAGGCTCTGGGGCTTGGCACGACCCGTGTATCTTATTGGTATCAGGGGGCTACGCCCCTAGTCAGTGCCTTGCTCGGCGTAAAATATATGATTGGCAAGGACGACTCCATGGACAATGCCCTGTACAGTCTGGTGTATTCGGATGAAAAAGGCGCGCTGTACGAGGCTGATTATACGCTCCCGATGGGATATGTGGTTGACAGTGAGCTGGAGGAAGCCTGGGATTTGGACACTTACAATCCGGTAAAGGTGCAGAATGAATTCTGTCATTTATTGGGCGTCAGCGGTGACTTGCTGGTGCCGCTGGAGCGGAAAAAGGTGGATGACAGTACGTATACTGTTACTGTAAACAGTGATGAATATGTTTTTGTATATCTGGGCAATAATGCGTTAAGTGAGGTCAAATATACCGCAGGCGAGAAATCACAAACCTTCAAGCAGGTATCCTTTGATTATCTGTTGGATTTGGGCTTGCTGGAGGCAGGTACTACTGCACAGTTAGAGACGGTAAAGGAAGGTCAGACATTCAAGACGTTTAGGGCATATACACTGAATCTGCGTGTGTTGCAGGAAGTCATTGATATTTTATCACGGGAAACACTTACGGTTACCGAGCATGCTGACGGTTACCTGAAGGGGCATGTAACCCTTGAGGAGGTCGGAAAGCTCGTGATTTCCATTCCTATGGAAAAGGGATGGACCATGTGGGTAAATGGTCAGGAAACAGACATAGAGACCTTTGAGGACACGCTTATGGCAGTGAGCCTGGAGCCGGGAGATTATGACATTGAATTGAAGTTTCAAACGCCGGGCGCCATAAGCGGATTTGCGGTGACGGTGGCGTGTATCGTGATTTTGGTGATTTGCTGTAGGATTGAATATCTAAGGTTCAGGAAATGTAAAAGAAAATAGTACCTGCAGGAACTGCCGCCTGCAGTATGCTTCGGAGGTATGGCAAGGAAAAAGGCTGTAGAGTCAGCACTCTGGGATATGTGTCCGGGATTCCGGGTACGTATCCGTTAAGAGGCACTCTACAGCCTGTTTTATTTTTCCGGTTATTTCGCAGATCGTTTTCTGGAAAGCATATCCTTCCACACACTCGGGTGGAATAAAATCAGTAACGGGAACAATTCCAAACGTCCCGCCAGCATGTCAAACATCAGCACATATTTGGATAAGTCAGAGAAAAATCCAAAGTTGGCTGCCGGTCCTACCAAATTCAAACCAGGTCCGATATTATTAATTGTAGCGGTTACGGCACTGAAATTGGTCAAAAAGTCATATCCTTCTAAAGAAATCAGCAGAAGAGATAAACAAAATAAAAAGAAGAACGTCACACAATAAACATTGATAGAGCGTATGACTTCGTGCTCTATTGGTTTCTCATCCATCTGGATTTTCTTTACACTGCGAGGGTGTATATAGGAATGGAATTCCTTGCGTATTGTTTTGGCCAAAACCACGAAACGGGATACCTTCATACCGCCGCCTGTACTGCCTGCGCAGGCACCGATAAACATCAGACACAGTAAAATGGTCTTGCTGGTCTCCGGCCACAGATTAAAGTCTGTGGTAGAATAGCCGGTGGTAGTGATAATAGAACCGACTTGGAAAGCTGCATGGGTCAGTGCTTCGAAGGCACTGCCAAACAGATCTGCAATGTCCACAAATATAACGCCGATTGCTGCCAGTATAATCAAGAAGTAATAGCGCACTTCCTCCATTTTAAAGGCCTTACCAAATTGCTTAAAAAGTATAAAATAGTAGGCATTAAAGTTAACGCCAAATAGTATCATGAAAATAGTAATTACCCATTGGATATAAGGGGAGTAGGATGCCATGCCGTCATTTAAAAATCCGAAGCCGCCGGTGCCGGCCGTACCAAGGCTGGCACAAATAGCTTCAAATAATGGCATTTTTCCAAAGAGTAATAATACAATTTGCAGAACCGTTAAAAACAGATATATAGCGTACAAAATACGGGCAGAGGCACGCATTTTCGGTACCAGCTTACCAACGGAAGGCCCCGGGCTTTCTGCACGCATCAGGTTGATGTTGGAACCGCCGCTTAATGGAACAATGGCCAGCAGGAAGACCAAAACACCCATACCGCCTATCCAGTGTGTAAAGCTTCGCCAAAAGAGCATACAGCGGGAAAGAGCTTCCACGTCACTGAGAATGCTGGCCCCGGTAGTGGTAAAGCCGGATACGGTTTCGAACAGTGCATCCGTGTAGGATGGTATTTCGCCGCTAATCCACAAGGGAAGTGCACCGAAAATACTAAGTAAAATCCAGCTTAGGGCAGTAGTGATACAGCCTTCCTTCAGATAAAAAACATGACTGCGTGGTTTGCGGAAGGTCATCAAATAACCGATTAATATAGAGGCAAGCGCAGTGCCTAAAAAGGCAAATCCGGAGGTTTCCCCGTAAATGAGGGCCACCAGACAAGGCAGCAGCATAAATAAACCTTCGATTTTCAGTACCTGCCCTAATACATAACGAATGATTGAAGTATTCATACGGTCCTCCTACAGTGCCAGAATATCCTGAATGTCGGTAAAGCCTGCATGGGTGGTAACGATCATAACGGTATCGCCTTTCAGGATGCAGTCCTGACCGGTCGGAATAATAATGCGTCCGTTGCGGCTGATGCAGGAAACAAGAATATTTTTCTTGAGTTCCAAATCTTTCAACGGCACATCTGTAACAGGAGAATTCTGCT
>JAFTXF010000174.1 GCA_017461685.1 Lachnospiraceae bacterium | reverse complement strand
TTAAAATAATTATTGTCATATGTAAAGCGAAGTGGCAAGCGCTTAATGATAAAGGAAGGCAAATCCTTACAATCTCTGCCCCACTGCTTCTCGGTATACCCCTTTACCAGCTTCTCATACACATCTGTACCTACCAGGGACAAAGCCTGTTCTTCCAGATTCTGTGGCTCAGTAATACCCAGTTCTGCCACCTGCTCTTTAATCTTAGCCTGAGCCTCGGCAGGGGTACGAATGTCCCAAAGCTTACTGAAGGTATTCATATTAAACGGCAAATTGTAAAGCTCGTCCTTATATACTGCCACCGGAGAATTGATATAATGATTAAACTCCGCAAACTGATTGATATACTGCCAGGTTGCTTTATTGGAGGTGTGGAAAATATGAGCGCCATACGCATGCACCTGAATTCCCTCCATCTCCCGGGTATAAATATTGCCTGCAATATGACCACGCTTGTCAATGGCCAGACACCGCTTGCCCTGCTTTGTCATTTCGTGGGCAAACACTGCACCGAATAAGCCGGTGCCAACTATTAAATAATCATATTTATTACTCATAGTCCGTCGTTACTTCCTCTGTCTTAAAAAATAGTATCAGGCGTTTTGAAACTTGGTGGCCGCCTGTATAAAATAGCATGACTTTTCCTCATTCAAATCATATACCCACCCAAAAAGGGGTCTTTCTTAATTAAAGCCGTAAATCTTCTGTGCAATCTTATACACTACTACTGCCAGCTTACGGCCCAGCTTGCCCGGCAGATTCACACCAATGCCCAGTACCGTGTAGCGAAGCTTTCTGTAAAGAGACTTGTCCATAGCCTTTAAATCCGCCCAAAGCTGCTTCTTCATAGCCAAATGTTCTTCTGTTCCGCTCTTAATAGCCAAAATGGAAGAAACAGTAGTGATAATGGACAAATAATTAAACATATACTTCTTCAAATACTTGTGCGATACCTGAAGCTCGGAAAAAGACTTCGCCATAATGCGATTCACACGCATCTGCTGGTCTAATCTCTTAATCATTACTTTTTCATTCACAGACTGGTCGTCGCGGCCGATAAAGTATCTGTAGAAATCTACATTCAGATAATACATCTTTTTGACGAAAGGCAGCGGATTGAATACAAAAATATTGTCCACATAGAAGGTATGCTTCGGAAGCTCCAAGCCACAATCCTTAAGCATCCGGGTCTTGTAAATCACAGAATGCATCAGCAAATATTTGCCAATCGGAAAAGGCTTCACATCATCCCAGGTAAAAACCCTATTCACCGGCAGGTACTTGGTATACTCCATGACTTTCTTGTGCTTAGCCCCTTGCTTCTCGTAAACATAATTGCTAATCATCATATCGATGTCGTCCTGGTAAATCTCCAGTACATCCAGAATGCCTCTGTAAGCCCCTGCATCTACCCAGTCATCGCTGTCTACCACCTTAAAGAATTTGCCGGTGGCATTGCGCAGACCGGCATTTACCGCCTCACCGTGGCCGCCGTTCTCCTGATGAATCGCCTTCACAATAGAAGGATACTTTGCAGCATATCTGTCTGCAATCTCGGCAGTTCTATCTTTGGAACCGTCATTCACTACTAAAATTTCTACGCGCTCTCCGCCCTCAAGCAAAGTCTCAATGCAATGCTCCATGTAGCTTTCAGAATTGTAAGACGGAATCGCAACACTTAATAATTTCTGACTCATTTCATCACTCCATAATTCAGGCCTTTTATGCCTGTAAATTTTTTCAAGCAATTATATAATACTATATTTTCTGAAAACAATCTATTATTTTTTTCTTAAATTGTAATGTTTTTGTAACATCTTATATCTGCTTTGCAGACCATTCTTTATGATATTCCTTGGAAATCGTCTCATTCTTTAAAAAGTGAAATACCTCTGCTGCCTTAGTAACAGAATATTCAAGCATCGCCGCGGCAATACGTTCATTCATCCCCTCGTGGCTGTCCCCCGCATAAGAATTAGGATAGTCTGCCATCCATGCAAAAGGAGAATTGATTTTCCTTTTGGCAAATTCATCAAATCTATGGGTAGAGCTTCCGCTTTCCGCATCTATCTTGTCTAAGCGTACCAGCTCAGGATGGGTGGCATATATCCAGCCGGTTTCGATAAAGCAGGCGTGTCCGTAACGCTTCTTTGCCGCAACGTAATCCTTTAATATTTCCCGGTCCTCGGATGTCAGTTTCCCGAAATTGCCGCTTAAAAGCTTATTGGGTGTAGGAAAATCGCTTCCCGGCGCATAATCGTACACCATGTAATCCTTCTTACGGTAAAGCGTACTGCGGGCAAACTGTGAAAGCATAGCCTGATTGCCGCCGTGCCCGTTAAATAACAAGATTTTGTGAAAGCCGTTTCTATGTATTTCCTCGCAAAGCTCCTCTAATATTTTCCGACGAAGCTCATCACTGAATATCACAGTCCCTGCAAATTCTCCGGCTCCTGTCTTCTCTCCGAAATGCAGCGTCGGAAAAACAACAACCGGCTCCCTTTCTGCGGCTCTGCGTGCGATTTCCGTAGCCAGAATGGAGTCCGTGCCTATGGGCAGATGCTGCCCATGCTTTTCCATGCAGCCGATTGGCACTACGCAGAGGCCCTTAGACGTCTCCACAGCCTCTTTAAATTCTTCTTCTCTTAAATATTCCCAGTTCATATCATACACCTATTTTATGTAATTTTTGCTAAAGCAGTTTAACATAGTTTAAATGCTTTTTACCTACTATATCACATTTCCCCTTAATTTCCAATATCCACCCCTAATTTGCTGCATAACTATCAAACTTCTTACACAACAATAATATAATTTTTTAATTTTTCCTCAAGAAACACTTGCATTTCCTTGCATAATCTGCCAAAATAAAAATAGTGTGTAATTTTGGGCAACTATCAACGATTTATATTAAGAAAAGGAGTTTTTTCGATGATCAGTGCAAATAATGTAACTTACCGTGTAGGCAAAAAAGCCTTATTCGAGGATGTTAATATTAAATTCACCGAGGGCAACTGCTACGGTCTTATCGGTGCAAACGGTGCCGGCAAATCCACTTTTTTAAAGATTTTATCCGGCAAGTTAGAAACAACCAAGGGTGACATTACTATCACACCTGGACAAAGACTTTCCGTTTTAGAGCAGGACCACTTCAAATATGAAGACTGCGTAGTTATGGACGTAGTTATTATGGGTAACGAGCGTCTGTTCCAGATTATGAAGGAGAAGGAAGCCATTTATGCCAAGGAAGATTTCACCGACGAAGATGGTATCCGCGCTTCTGAATTAGAAGGTGAATTTGCTGAATTAGACGGATGGGAAGCAGAATCCAATGCTGCCATGCTGTTAAACGGTCTGGGTATTGACACTGCTATTCACTACTCCATGATGAGCGAGCTGACCGGTAATGACAAGGTTAAAGTTTTACTGGCAAAGGCTTTATTTGGTAATCCGGATATCCTGCTTTTGGATGAGCCTACCAACCATTTGGATTTAGACGCTATCGCATGGCTTGAGGAGTTTTTGATTAATTTTGAGAATACCGTTATCGTGGTTTCCCACGACCGTTATTTCCTGAATAAAGTTTGTACCCATACCGCAGATATTGACTATGGCAAGATTCAGCTTTATGCAGGTAACTACGACTTCTGGTACGAATCCAGCCAGCTGCTTATCAAGCAGATGAAGGAAGCTAATAAGAAAAAGGAAGAAAAAATCAAGGAATTGCAGGAATTTATCTCCCGCTTCTCCGCTAATGCTTCCAAGTCCAAGCAGGCTACCAGCCGTAAACGTGCTTTGGAAAAAATCGAGCTCGATGAAATCAAGCCATCCAGCCGTAAATATCCTTACATTGACTTCCGTCCTGACAGAGAAATCGGTAATGAAGTGCTTACTGTAGAGGGTATTTCCAAGACTATCAATGGCGAAAAGATTCTGGATAACATTTCCTTCATCGTTGGCCATGATGATAAGATTGCCTTTGTCGGCAGCAATGAAATTGCAAAGACAACCCTGTTTAAGATTTTAATGGGTGAGATGGAGCCGGACGAAGGAACCTACAAATGGGGCGTTACTACTTCCCAGGCTTATTTCCCGAAGGATAATACCGAGGAATTTGACAATGACTATACCATCGTTGACTGGCTCACCGGCTACTCTCCAGTAAAGGACGTTACTTATGTACGTGGTTTCCTTGGCCGTATGCTTTTTGCCGGAGAAGACGGTGTAAAGCAGGTAAAGGTACTTTCCGGTGGTGAGAAGGTGCGTTGTCTCTTATCTAAGATGATGATCAGCGGTGCAAACTGCCTCATCTTCGATGAACCGACCAACCACTTGGACATGGAGTCTATCACTGCTCTGAATAACGGTGTTATCAAATTCCCGGGTGTTGTACTGTTCTCCTGCCATGACCACCAGTTTGTACAGACCACTGCAAACCGTATTATGGAAATCCTTCCGGACGGTTCTTTGGTTGATAAGATTACATCCTATGATGATTATCTTGCAAGTGATGAAATGGCTCGTAAGCGTACCGTATACAACGCAGATGCTGCCAGAAAAGCTGACGAAGACGCGGCTGATAATAATTAATATTTCAAATCTCAGGTGTGTGTGCCGTGTGCATGCACACCTGTATTATAATAAATTACTTGCGAAACTCGGCATCCGTCGACCAGAGCAATATATGTTCTGACTGAATGGCCTTGAAACTCGCCGGTC
>JAFTXF010000173.1 GCA_017461685.1 Lachnospiraceae bacterium | reverse complement strand
GCCCTGGGTAAACCATATGCATTTGCATATATCTTCATTGATAAAGTAAAGCATGATAAATGCAACGCTTAAACATCCAATTGTAATAACAGAGGTTTTTCGGCTCTGTCCTACTTTCTTAAAAAGCATCAGTACAATAAAAATGGCAAATATAATCAAAAAACTGAACATAGTCAAACGCTTATTGCCATATGTAGTCAAAAGCTTATTCACTGTATTGTAGTCCATGGTATTGCCAAACATAAATATGCAGAACAATACCGGAACAAAAGTAACCATAAATATGCAGGAAAGTCCAATATAAAGCGTTTTGCTCATATCAAATTTGGATTTCATATGTACACCATTCTTTCTTAAAAATAAAACAGAGCCATAAATCCGAATACTGTTCGGACGGCCCTGCGCAAGTACTAAAACCTCTCTTCATATGCAGTTTACGCCTTAGTACCAAAAAATGGACTAGACGGGAGTCGAACCCGTGTCCAAAAGCCTATTCCCTGTCCTTCTACTATCATAGTGGGTTTTTGTGGTTGCCCATTTCCCTCACATGCCGGCAAACCGACAAGCCAACATGCTCGGTAGCTTCATAATACGCCCTAATACGCAAAGCTTAGTATCAGTCGTTTCCTACAAGGATCATGCCCGGGTCCTGATGTGTAGGTGCACCAGGTCGGACAACTGCCGCTTAGGCAGCGTATGCTAATTTATTATCAGCGTTTATATTTAAGTTTGTGATTTAACGCATCACCTGCGGATAGCTTCTCCAGCTGCAAGACCCCTGTCGAAACCTTTACTAGCCCGAGTATATGTGCTCCATAAGGAGCCATTTTTAATATATTTGCATCCTCCTGCAAATCATTTAAAGGTTGGAAATCTTGAACTCGCGCTCGTTAGCACGGCGCTCATCCTTTTTGGCAATGTCCTGACGCTTGTCATAAAGCTTCTTACCTCTGGCAAGACCAATCTCGATTTTTGCCTTTCCGTCTTTAAAGTATACTTGAAGCGGCACCAAAGTGCAACCCTTTTCTGCTACTTTTCCGGTTAATTTATTTATCTCCTGCTTATGCAGCAAAAGCTTTTTCACACGCAATGGGTCCTTATTGAAAATATTCCCCTTTTCATAAGGGCTGATATGCATGCCGTACACATAAACCTCACCGTTCTCAATGCGGATAAAGGACTCCTTTACGCTGCACTTACCCATGCGCAGGCTCTTCACCTCCGTACCGTGCAGCACCAGTCCTGCCTCGTATTTTTCATCTATAAAATAATCATGGTATGCCTTTTTGTTGTTAGCCACCAGTTTCATGGTTTCTTTACTCATTTTCTTTACTCCTCTCGAGCTCCCTTAGTTGGCAATTATGCAACTCAGCTTGGTCAGATGCTCAGAACAAATTAATCCGATAATAATTTTTTGCTTAGAGCCAATCCTTCCAGTTAATCTCACCCTTACCGTCCGGTATGGCGAAATCAACAGTACGTGAAATTTTGTCTACATCTACCACTACAACAGTTACTTTCTGGCCCAATGCAAAGCTTCGTCCCGTACGGTCACCCACCAGCTCGTAGCGCTGTTCATCAAAATAATATCTGTCCCCCGGAATACGGGAATAGTGCACCAGCCCTTCTACTGTATTCGGAAGTTCCACATAAATGCCCCAGCCGGTTACACCGCTTACCACGCCTTCAAAACTCTGGCCGATTTTGTCTTCCATAAATTCAGCCTTCTTCATCTTGATGGTCTCACGCTCCGCTTCCTCCGCCCTGCGCTCTGTAGTAGAGGATTGGTTAGCCACCTGGTCCAAAATGCCCTTGTAATGGGCCACACGGCCTTCATTCAGTCTGCCCCTGTACTCTTCCTTGATAATACGGTGTATCTGCAAGTCAGGATATCGACGGATTGGCGACGTAAAATGGCAGTAGTACTTGCATGCCAAACCAAAATGGCCTGTACACTCCGTGCTGTATTTGGCCTGCTTCATGCTGCGCAGTGTCAGTCTGGAAATCATAGCCTCTGCATCGGTACCGGAAATACTGTCCAAAAGCTTTTGAATCTCCTTAGGATGAATGTCCTCCTTGTGGCCAGCCTTTAACTGGAAGCCGAAATTGCGGATAAAAGTCACCAGCTTTTGGATTTTCTCCGTATCCGGAGTCTCATGGGTACGGTAAACAAATGGCGTCTCCTGCCAGAAGAAATGCTCTGCCACCGTTTCATTGGCCACCAGCATAAATTCTTCAATCAAATTAGTTGCTTTATTGCGCTCATAAGGCTTAATCTCAATCGGGTGTCCCTCTTTGTCCAGAATCACCTTGGTCTCTGGAAAATCAAAGTCGATAGAACCTCGTTTGTGGCGCTTCCCGCGTAAAATGTCCGCCAGCTCACCCATCTGTTCAAACATAGGCACCAGTTCTTCGTACCTAGCAATCTCAGCTTCATCCTTATCCACCAAAATCTTCTGTACACTGGTATAGGTCATACGTCTGTTGGAATGAATTACACTCTCGCAAAGCTTGTGATCCACCACTTCGCCCTTGGAATTAATGGTCATCAGACAGCTCAGTGCCAAACGGTCTACGTCCTCATTTAAGGAACAAATACCGTTAGAAAGGGTATGCGGCAACATCGGTATTACACGGTCCACCAGATACACACTGGTACCGCGCTTTAACGCCTCTCTATCGAGGGCAGAACCCTCCTGTACATAATTGGTCACATCTGCGATGTGAACCCCCAAATGATACATGCCATTCTCTACCGTCAGGCTGACTGCATCGTCCAAATCCTTGGCATCTTCGCCGTCAATGGTCACCATCTGCACATCACGCAAATCCACACGGCCGGCCATATCTGCCTGAGACACCTCCTGAGCCACGCGTTCTGCCTGATTTAAAACCTTTTCCGGAAAAAGCACCGGCAGATCAAAGGCCTTCACAATGGACAAAATATCCACACCCGGGTCATTGATATGACCAAGAATCTCTACTACCTTACCCTCCGGATTACGTCCCGCTCTGCCATAATCGGTAATCTCTACTACCACCTTATGGCCGTCCACGGCTCCTTTGGAGCGTTCCTTCGGCACAAAAATATCCTGACCAAATTTCTGATTATCCGGAATCACAAAGCCGAATGCCTTGTTCTTCTGGAAGGTACCTACTACTTCCTTGATACCCCGCTCTATAATCTTAACGACCTTGGCTTCCTTACGCTTACCGTCCGGACGCTTTAAAACGATAATCTCAACCGTATCCTGATGAAAGGCATCCCCGGTGTGCTCCGCAGGAATAAAATAATCCTCTTCCTGCCCTTCCACTTCTACAAAACCAAAGCCCTTCTGATTGCTGATAAAGGTACCGATAATCGGCTTAACCTCCTGCACAGAGTACTTGCCCCTCTTGGAAATGGCTATACTGCCATCCTCCAAAAGGCTGTTTAATACCGCCTTTAACTCCGGCCTGTCCTCAGGCTCCACCTGCAAAATAATGGCAAGCTCCTTCTCCTTCATCGGAACATAAAGCTCGTCACGCATCAGTTCTAATATTAATTGTCTATGTTCCTCAAAAGTCTTTCTCACTTGGTACCTCCTGAAAGTCAAAGCCCCCTCTTTATACAAGAGGGGGCATCTTAATTAGAATAAGTTGATGTTTAAAACTACTGCTAAAACTAAAAATGCAATTGCAAGATACTTGGTAATCTTTACCATCTTTCCTTCCATGGAACGACTCTTGTTCTTGCCCCAGTAAGTTTCAGCTGCACCACTTACAGCGCCTAAGCCTGCAGATTTGCCTTCCTGTAATAAAACGATTGCTGCTAATGCAACACTAACTAGTATGAAAATAATAGTTAATATAATTCTAAGCATGATATTTTCTTCCTTTCAAAGGTCTCATCTTTATCTGTACTACGTCAATCTCAATTACTATAGCACATTTCCAACCCTTTTTCAATATCTTTCCTAGAATTTTTTTGTTTTTTAGCTCAGCCATGACCTGCACAGCGCACGAATCATGCTTGCATGAATGAGTGCGCCGTGCAGGTCATGTGCAGAGCGCCCGTTTATGAGCAAAGTTAGCTGCAAAGCAGCGAGAAAGCACCGCAGGTGCCTTTGCGAATGGCGCGGGCTGAGCTGCCTTTATGAGCAAAGTTAGCTGCAAAGCAGCGAGAAAGCACCGTAGGTGCCTTTGCGAATGGCGCGGGCTGAGCTGCCCATTTTACT
>JAFTXF010000172.1 GCA_017461685.1 Lachnospiraceae bacterium | reverse complement strand
CTGTCTCCGAAAAATACCAATGTATACTCCGAATCTGCCTCCTGCTTGCTCTGATAATCCTGAATCATTTCCTGTATTGCTGTTATTTTGTATTCTACATTGTCTGTGGTCAGCAAATAACGCTCGTTGCATACCACCTGCCCCAATACGAATTTGGCCAGCTCCTGATTCGGCCGACCATCCTCCAGGTAATTGGCCGTATTGCCCGTAGCCCAGCTCTCTCCACCGGGCAGGCTCAGCACGATATTGGAATACTCTTCCCGGGGCGTAAATAACTCTACCAGTTTTCTGTACCAGTCAAAAAGTGCCTCTGTATCCTTTTCAGACAGTGATGAAAGCTCGTCCACCCCCGGGTATTCCAGCATGATATAAAAACGGATTTGCGGATTGGCCTTCACCAAATCCAGTATTTGAGACTCCCAATCCGATTTGCCGATTCCCGAAATCATATCCAGAAAACTTTTTTGCTCCTGTTTTTGGGTAAATCCCATATATACCGCTTCCAAATGATGGGGCCGGCTTAAAATTTCCTGCAAAAAATCCACCGTTTCCCTGCCGCTTGTAAGCTCTGCCGGCAGCATGACCGTATTCAGGCCTCTGTAAATAAGGATATCCTCTACATTATAACTATCCAACGGGTACATAGCAAAAAAGATGCCCTGCACTTCTTCATCACTCAGCCGGTCCAGCATACTTTGCATCTGCTTTTTGCGTAAAAGTGTTTCTTCCCCTTCTTCCTCCGAATACCGAAAGCGTAGAAAAACACTAAGCACCACAGTCACAGCCAGTATGACTATGGCTGCAGCAAACTTTAGAAGGATTTGTTGCTTGCTCTTCATAATCCATTCCTCATCCTATGTGGGCAGGATTTCCTACTCCACATCTACTACACGAATCATATTGGTACTGCCCACCTTGCCAAGCGGTACACCGGCAACGATAACCACGCGGTCTCCTGCCTTGATATATCCATATTCCTTGCTGACGCGAACTGCTTCTGCAAAGAGCTCCTCCTCAGTTTCCTTCTTATCTACATGCATGGACTGAACGCCCCACATAAGAGACATCTTGCGGCACACATCAGCATGCATGGAACCGCCCAAAATCGGCATCGGCGGCTTCAGACTGGCAACCTTTTTGCAGGTACTGCCGGAAATAGTAACGGTAATAATTGCCGCTGCGTTAATTTCAACAGCAGTGGTACAAGCCGCATAGGCAATGGCTGAAGATAAATCGTCTGTGGTATACAGTTCCCTAAGCTCCAGGGTTCTGGCATAATCCATATTTCTTTCCGCTTCCATAGCAATTCTGGACATGGTAGCCACTGCTTCCACCGGATATTTGCCGGCAGCAGTTTCACCGGACAGCATGATAGCGGTGGTACCTTCATAAACTGCATTGGCAACGTCTGTTACCTCCGCTCTGGTAGGGCGTGGATTGGTAATCATAGACTCTAACATCTGGGTGGCCGTAATGACATGTTTTTGTGCCATAGTCGCCTTCTGTATCATGGACTTCTGAATGTGTGGCACCTCTTCAAACGGAATCTCAACACCCATGTCACCGCGGGCAACCATAATACCGTTGGATACAGCCAGTATCTCGTCCAGATTTTCTACGCCTTGGCGGTTTTCTATCTTGGCAATAATCTTCATATGACTGCCTTTGGAATCTAAAAGAGCGCGAATGGCCTTTACGTCCTCTGCGGTGCGCACAAAGCTTGCTGCAATAAAATCAAAGCCGGTATCAATGGCAAATAAAATATCCCTGGTATCCACCTCGCTAAGGTACGGCATGGACAGTTCAACACCCGGCACGTTAATTCCCTTTTTATTGGATACGATACCGCCATGGATAACCTTACAAATAATATCCGTATCTGTAATATCTTCTACTTCTAATTCAATCAAACCGTCATTAATCAGGATGGTGGAGCCTTTCCGGACATCATCCTTCAGACCCTTATATGTGATGGTAGCCTTCCGGGCAGTGCCTGCCATTTCCTCTGTGGTTAAGATAAATGTGGCGCCGTCTTCTAACATTTCTCTGTCGTTTTCAAATACGCCCAGTCGGATTTCAGGACCTTTGGTATCCATCAGGGCAGCAATAGGCAGTCCAAGTTCGTTTCTCACCTTTACCAGGCGGTCAAATCTGCCTTTCTGCTCTTCGTGAGAACCGTGTGAAAAATTGAAACGAGCTACGTTCATGCCATTTTGTATAAGTGCTTTCAGGGTTGCTTCGTCTTCACAAGCAGGTCCCATGGTACAGATAATTTTCGTCTTTTTTAACATAATATTCCTCTTTCTCATAATTTCGTTCCTCCTCATTATAACTTCTCCCTCCTCATAACGCAATCAAGAAATGGTTAAATTTTTCCTTTCATTGACAGTCACCACTAATAAAGCTATAATTAAATCATAATTATATTATAAATCGGAGGTTGACATGTCATACAAAATTATCAAAATTGACCCTACGCTTGCCCCTTTTGAACATGATATCGATCTCAGAATGGATCATTATAAACGCAAGAGAAAAGAGCTTGGCGGTACGAAAGACAACCTGGTAGATTTTGCCAACGGACATAAATATTTCGGGTTCCACCGTACTGAGACAGGCTGGGTTTACCGCGAATGGGCACCTGCTGCCGAGAAGATGTACCTTACCGGTGACTTCAACCAATGGAATACAACCTCCTGCCCCATGAAACGATTGAATGGAGGCATTTTTGAAGTACATCTGGAAGGCCATGATGCCTTACGTCCGGGTCAGAAAGTACAGGCAGTTGTTATCAGTAACGGCAAAGAGCTTCGCCGTATCCCGCTCTATGCTACCCGTGTAGTGCAGGATCCTGTGACAGTGCTTTGGTGTGCCGAACTGGAAGAGCCGAACTATGTTTATCCATGGACAGACCATGATTTTAAGCCGGAAAAGACCCCTTTGATTTACGAATGTCACATCGGTATGTCCAGTGAAGAGTATAAAGTTAACTCCTACCGCGCCTTTCAGGACCATGTACTTCCGCGCATCAAAGCGCTTGGATACAATACCATTCAGATTATGGCCATCATGGAACATCCTTATTATGGCTCATTTGGTTACCAGGTATCCAATTTCTTTGCTGCTTCCTCCCGTTATGGCACCGGCAGAGAGTTAAAGGAATTGATTAATACTGCACACAGCATGGGCATTACGGTACTTCTTGACGTGGTACATTCCCACGCAGTCAAAAATACAAGTGAAGGCATTAATGAATTTGACGGAACTACGTATCAGTTCTTCCATGAGGGCGAAAAGGGGGACCACAGCGCCTGGGGCACTAAGCTTTTTAACTATGGCAAAAACGAGGTACTCCACTTCCTGCTTTCCAATTTGAAATATTGGATGGAGGAGTTCCACTTTGACGGCTT
>JAFTXF010000171.1 GCA_017461685.1 Lachnospiraceae bacterium | reverse complement strand
GTAGATATGTTTGCTCAGACCAGCGAGCATACAGAGCTGGTGACACTGCTGGAAAGAGTGAGGTAAAGCAGGCAATTACGACACGGTGTAGCTGTGGGCCGGAGTAATATATATTCCGCTTCATGGACGCTCTCGCTCCATGAAAATGCGTAACGGTACTAAGCTCAGACTGCGGCCTACGGCCTTGCTTCACTAAGGACCGACGCTTTTCAAGGCCCTTCAGCCGGAATATATATTACTCCGGCCCACAGCTACACCGTGTCGTAATTGCCTGCTTTACCTCACTCTTTCCAGCAGTGTCACCAGCTCTGTATGCTCGCTGGTCTGAGCAAACATATCTACTGCATGGGCGCGCTTCACCCTGTATCCGTGTCCCGTCAGATACTTCAAATCCCGCACGAGAGTCTCCGGATTACAGGACACATACACCACTCGCTTAGGCTCCATCTGCACCACAGATGATAAAAATGCTTCATCACTGCCGGCTCTCGGCGGATCCATCACCACTACGTCTACTTTGGCATTCTGCTGTGCCATCTGCACCAAAAATTCTCCGGCGTCCTTCTCATAAAAAGAAATATTCTGAATGTCATTGCGCTTGGCATTGATTCTGGCATCCTTTACCGCATCCTTATTTAGCTCCACGCCAATCACTTCCCTGGCTTTCTCAGCCATAATAATACCGATGGTACCGGTACCGCAATAAGCGTCCACTACCACTTCCTGACCGGTAAGCCCTGCATACTCTATGGCTTTGCCGTAAAGCTTCTCCGTCTGCAAAGGATTTACCTGATAGAAGCTCTTTGGAGAAATACGGAAGGTCTTTCCCAAAAGTACATCTTCAATATAGCCCTTGCCGTAAACAACCTGCTCCTTTTCTCCAAGCACCATGCTGGTACGCTTATCATTGACATTCACCACCACAGTAGTGATTTCCGGATGCTCCGTGCGCAGTGCCTTAACAAAATTATTTTTAGACGGCAGAATCGGACTGCCAAGTACCAGCACAACCATATATTCTCCGGTATGATAGCCGCTTCGCACCAATACATGGCGCAGCAGACCGTAGCCGGTATCCTCGTCATAGGTTTTGATTTTGAAGCTCTTAAACAGCCTGCATATGGTCCGGATAATTTCTCCGGCCTTCTTGTCCTCAATCAGACACTTTTCCACAGCCACTACTCTGTGACTGTACTTCTCATAAATGCCGGCAATCACGTTGCCCTTTTTGTCCCTGTCAATGACCGCATGCACCTTATTGCGATAATAAAGCGGGTCCTCCATGCCGATAATGCCCTCTAATTTACAGAAAGGGGCTAACAGCTTGGTTACTGCCTTTTTCTTTTCTTCTAATTGCTTATCATATGGCATCCCTATCCAATCACAGCCGCCGCACTTTTGTGCCACCGGACATGGACATTTCGTGTCTTTTTTGTTCGCGTCTGCTGACCTGTTCTCCGGCTTTTGTTCACCTTTTTGGAGCATCAGCTTATTCTGCAGCTTCTGCGTCGCAGGCTTACTTATCTTTTGGGGCGCTGCCTTCTGTTTTGCTGTTTCGCTTTGTGCCTGCCGCATTTTTTCGCTTACGCTCTTCTGCTTTTGTGTATTCTTGTTTGCGGTTTTTGGCTGCTCCGCTTCCTGCTTTTGCATTTTCCTGCTTGCGGTTTTTGGCTGCTCCGCTTCCTGCTTTTGCATTTTCCTGCTTGCGGTCTTTGGCTGCTCCGCTTCCTGCTTTTGTATTTTCCTGTTTGCAGTCCTTTGCTGCTTTATATCCTGTTTTTTTTGCATTTCTTTCATTTACGTCCTCTCTAAGAAGTGTATATAAGGTGGAGGTAATCGGTATAAACACCAGCATACCGATAACGCCAAATAAACTGCCGCCCACACTCACTGCTACCAAAACCCAGATGGCCGGAAGTCCTACGGAACTACCAACTACTCTTGGATAAATCAAATTGCCCTCCAATTGCTGCAGCACCAAAAACAGCACTACAAAACTGATGGCCAGAACAGGGTTCTCCACCAAAATCAGGAAAGCACCTACCACACAGCCGATAAAAGCACCTACAATCGGCACCAGCGCCGTCACTGCAATCAGCGTTCCGATTAACAATGCATACGGGAAGCGGAAAATACTCATAACTACCACAAACAATGCGCCTAAAATCAATGCTTCCAGACACTGGCTGGATATAAAACTGGCAAAATTCTTGTAAAGAAGACGAAGTACCTTCTGAATCTTACTGTAAAGCTTTTCCGGCAAATAAGCACGCATTACCCGCTCACCCTGACCGGCCAGTCTTTCCTTCTGCATAAGCAAATAAATTGCAAATACAAAAGAAATCACGAAATCAAAAACTACGCCGAAAATACTGGTTGCAACGGATACCGTAGATACCAGCATGGTGCCGATACCACTGCTCAATGCATCTGCCACCTTGGTCAGAATACTGTTCCAATCCCACTTGCTGAAATCCATCGCCACAATGTACTCCTGTATTTGAGGATTATTCTCAAACAATTCCGTGAGTAATGCTACTGCATCCTGTGCAAAGGCCGGAATCTTAATCGCCAGCTCATGAATGGTCGCTCCCAATTGCGGTATGATTAACATAAATACCGCTCCCAGCACAAGTACCACCGCCAAAATAGCAAGTACAAAACTGATAGGTCTCTTCCACCTGCTTATCTTTCCTTTTCCTTTAAAAAGCTTGCCTTCTATAGCCTTCATCGGCAGGTTAATGATAAAGGCCACTGCTCCACCGATTAAAAATGGCTGCAGAATATTTAACACTAACCCGATAGCAAAAAATACCTTGTCTAAATGAAGTACTGCAAGCACCAGTACAGCAGCGAAAATCATCAGCCCTCTCAAAGCTTTGATCATTTCTTTACTCATTCTTATACCTCGTAAAATCTCTTATGCATCTCTTAGCATATCAATATGCCAATGTTGCAAGCGCATCTCTTGACATATCAACATGTCAATGTTGCAAGCGCATCAATCAGCGCATCTACATTTTCTTCCGTAGTTGCCCAGGAAGTACATATCCGCATCACGGAATGGGTGTCATCTACACGCTCTGTGTAGCTTAAAGCAAATTCCTTGCTAAGTGCAGCCACCTGACTGTCCTCTAAAACAACAAAAATCTGATTGGTGGTATTTTCCTGATAGAAAGGAATCCCCATATCCCGGATAGCCCCTCTTAGCTTATCCGCCAGGCGGATAGCATACCGGCCAATCTCCTCATACAAATTATTCTCAAACAAGGCAATAAATTGAAGTCCCAGCAAACGTCCTTTTGCCAGCATACCGCCTTTTTGTTTGATAATGTACCGGAAATCCTTTTTTAAATCCTCATGGATTATTACCACCGCTTCCCCCATCAAAGCACCGCACTTGGTGCCGCCGATATAAAATACATCGCAAAGAGCTGCAATAGCAGGTAAGTCCAAATCACTGTCAGAAGCAGCCAATCCGTAAGCCAGTCTGGCACCATCCAAAAATAAATACAATCCCAGTTCATGACACGCTTCACTGAGTGCTGTAAGCTCATCCTTAGAATAAGAAGTACCTACCTCTGTGGGATGAGAAATATACACCATACCGGGCTGTACCATATGCTCAAAAGCCGGATCCTCTCTATGTGTCTTTACATACTGACGTACTTGGGCCGCTGTTATCTTGCCGTCATCACTTGGAAGTGCAAGCACCTTGTGTCCGTAACTTTCGATAGAGCCGGTCTCGTGCACATTGATATGGCCGGTATTGGCACAAAGCACGCCCTGATGGGGACGAAGGGCTGCGCTGATTACCGTCATATTGGTCTGGGTTCCGCCTACCAGAAACTGCACCATTGCTTCCGGTGCCTGGCAAGCCTTACGAATCAGTTCACGGGCCTTCTCACAATAGGCATCCTCACCGTATCCGCCGGTCTGCACCATATTGGTCTCTTGCAAGAGCTCCATCACCCGTGGATGCCCGCCCTCTAAATAATCCGAATTAAAATATATCATTTTGCTAT
>JAFTXF010000170.1 GCA_017461685.1 Lachnospiraceae bacterium | reverse complement strand
GGCATGCAGAAAAAGGACGGACACCTTTGCTGGGATTACGAGAAGCTTTTCGGAGATATCGTTGATGGCTTAAAGAAGTGTAAGGAACTTGGCAAGATTCCTCAGAGCATGGGTATTGATACATGGGGCGTGGATTATGTATTATTAGATGCTGAAGGTAATGCTCTCGGCAATACATATGGTTATAGAGACCACCGCACCAATGGCATGGACGAGGTGCTGTATCAGACTATTTCTCTGGAAGATTTGTATGCTCGTACAGGTATTCAGAAGCAGATGTTTAATACCGTTTATCAGTTAGTAGCTGCAAAGACACAGGAGCCTGAGATGTTAGAGGCTGCTGACAAGCTGTTGATGGTACCGGATTACTTGAATTATCTGCTGACAGGCGTTGCCAAGAGTGAATACACAGAGGCTACCACAGGTCAGTTGGTAAATCCTGACACAAAGGATTGGGACTATGAGCTGATTGAGATGTTAGGCATCAAGAAGGAGCTTTTTATACCGCTTACCACTGCAGGTACCAGAGTAGGTGGATTAAAGCCAGAGCTTGTAGAGCAGGTTGGCTTTGATTTAGAGGTTATGCAGATTGCATCTCACGACACTGCTTCCGCAGTTATGGCTGTACCTAGCATGGGCATGGAGACTGTTTATATCAGTTCCGGTACCTGGTCTTTGATGGGTGTAGAGAATATGGAGGCTATTTGTACACCTGAGAGCTGCAAGGCAAACCTGACCAACGAAGGCGGTTATGAATACCGTTATCGTTTCCTCAAGAATATTATGGGTCTGTGGATGATCCAGTCTGTACGTCATGAATATGATGACAAGTATTCTTTTGCAGAGCTTTGTGCTATGGCAGAAGAGGTAAAGACATTCCCATCCCGCGTGGATGTTAATGATGACAGTTTCTTTGCTCCGGAAAGCATGATCGCTGCTATTCAGGAATACTGCGAGAAATCCGGACAGCCTGTTCCTAAGACACCGGGTGAGGTATCTACAGTAGTGTACCAGAGCTTGGCAGACAGCTACGGACAGACCGTACAGGAAATCGAAGCTATCACAGGCAAGAATTATGAAGCGGTTAATATCGTAGGCGGCGGTGCCAATGCAGATTATTTGAGCCAGTTGACTGCAAACAGCACAGGCAAGACTGTATATGCAGGTCCTACAGAGGCAACTGCTATCGGTAACCTGACAGCTCAGATGTTAAAGGCAGGCGAATATGCAAGCCTTGAGGAAGCACGTAAGGGTATCTTTAAGTCCTTTGCAGTAAAGACTTTCCAGCCACAATAATTTTTAGAATTGTTTAAAGCAAAGACTTTTTAATTGCAATAATTTTAGGGATTCTTTACAGTAAAGTTTTCCAAGCTACAATATATTGCAAAAATATCATATAAGGAGACAAACATAATGACACGTTACGAAGAAGCGAAAAAAATCTATGCCGGCATTGGCGTTGACACAGATGCAGCCATTGCCATGTTAAAAGAAATCCCTGTATCTCTTCATTGCTGGCAGGGCGATGACGTTATCGGTTTTGACCATGACGGCCCTTTAACAGGCGGTATTCAGACTACAGGTAATTATCCTGGTAAAGCTACCACACCGGAGCAGTTATTACAGGATATGGACAAGGTGATCAGCCTGACACCTGGTAAGAAGAAATTAAACGTTCATGCATGCTATGCTATTTTTGAAGACGGCGAATTTGCAGACAGAGATAAATTAGAGCCAAAGCATTTTGCAAAATGGGTTGAATTTGCAAAAGAAAGAAACATGGGTATTGACTTTAACCCAACTTTCTTCTCCCATGACAAGGTAAAAGATGGCCTCACATTATCCAGCCCTGATGAAGAAACCAGAAAGTTCTGGATCGAGCACGGTAAGGCTTGTATCCGTATTTCTGAATATTTTGCAAAGGAAACAGGCGTTCCTTGTGTTATGAATATCTGGACCGGTGACGGTTACAAGGACATCCCTGCTGACAGAATGGGTCCTAGAATTCGCTACAAAGAGTCTATCGAAGCTATTTTGGCAGAGCCATATGACAAGAACCTGGTTAAGCCATGTGTAGAATCCAAGGTATTCGGTATCGGTGTAGAAGCATTTACAGCAGGCAGTGCAGAATTTTCTTTAAGCTTTGCAGCTATGCATGACGGATGCCTCCCACTTATGGACAATGGACATTATCATCCAACCGAAGTTGTTTCCGACAAGATTCCTGCATTACTTGCATTCTTCCCGGAAATTGCTTTACATATCACCAGACCTATCCGTTGGGACAGTGACCATGTAGTACTTTTTGATGATGAAACCAAAGAGATGGCAAAAGAAATCGTACGCAATAACGCTCTTGACCGCGTATATATGGCTCTTGACTACTTTGATGCAAGTATCAACCGTATCTCTGCATGGACAGTTGGTTTCCGCAGCTGGCAGAAGGCTCTCCTCAGTGCTCTTTGTACACCAAACGAGATGCTCAAGAAGCTTCAGGATGAAAACCGTATGTCTGAGCTTATGGTAATGCAGGAAGAAATCAAGACCTATCCGTTCGGTGATGTTTGGGCTGAATACTGTGCACAGTGCGGCGTAGCAGCAGGCGCAGAATGGTTCAAGGAAGTAGAAGCTTACGAGCAGGAAGTTTTATTGAAGAGATAATTTGGCAGGACAATTATTTTGTCCAAGATAAATAAGATAAAAATTAATAATGAAAATGGCTAGGGTCGGCAGACATTTGTTTGCCGGCCTTAAATTTTTTTAGAAAAAGTGTGACAAAATGGCTTGTCAATGCCTATATGTAATGAAGGGTTAATTTGGTTGAAGTACACTTTGATAAAATTACCATGTTGAAGGCACTTTGGTATAATACCTTGTCGAAGCAGACTTTGTCAAAGAATACCATTTCAAATACCCGGAAAGGACAGGCAAGCATGCGAGAAAAACCCACATACGATGACGTGTGCAAAACCATGATGAAGGACTGCAGGGAATTACTTATCCCCGTAATCAATGAAGCACACGGTGAACATTTTACAGGAGAAGAAAAAATTCTATTCGGAAATAGAGAACATATGATACACAAACCGGACGGAATTGAAAAGCGCAGCAGC
>JAFTXF010000169.1 GCA_017461685.1 Lachnospiraceae bacterium | reverse complement strand
GCGGTACTAAGCTCAGACTGCGGTTATCACCTTGCTTCGCTAAGGACCGGCGCTTTTCAAGGCCCTTCTACCGGAATATATATCACTTCCGCCGGCTGCCACCGAGTTTCGCAATCGCCTATTATTATAATATAGATGACACGCTTTTGTCACTACCTAAGCTTCTATTTTCCCCCAGCCTTTTCTTCCAGCCAGCGCATTGCTGTGTACGCATAAACTGCGCTGCCCCGGGATAATACAGAATCGTCGAACCGCACCTTTGGATGGTGCTGTCCGTAAATATAGCCCTCTCTGGAATCTCCTGCTGCCAAAAACATGCTGACCGTAGGCACCTTATGACTGACAAAGGCAAAATCTTCACTGCCGCCTGCAGGCTTGTCCATGCCAATGTCTGCCATGCTGACCGCACTTTCCCCCAAAAGCTCTCCGGTATATTTTAGTGCAGCATCCGCAAGCTCCTTATCAATCACCATGCAGGGGCAATCATCATAAAACTCCACCTGCACTTCACAGCGTAGTGCCTTTGCCACGCCCTCTGAAATCTCCGTCATGCGCTTTTTCACCAATGCATTTACCTTAGCTTCCGGGTCAATGGTACGAATAGTTCCCCACATATCCGCCGTATCCGGGATCACATTAGAGGTCTTGCCCGCCTCAAAATGTCCGGTAGTAAATACGCCATACGCTCCGCCGGCCAGCTCCCTGCTGTTAATCTCCTGCAGCACAATGTGAATGTGGGCAGCTGCCGTAATCGGGTCAATACACTCATGAGGCACCGAACCGTGACCGCCCTTGCCCTTTACCTGAATATGATACTGCTCACAGGACGCCATGGAAATACCGCCGCCCGGTACCAGCACCGTACCCGCCGGCATTGGCTTCCCGGCCATTACATGAATCATAACTGCCCCGTCCACCTTGGGGTTCTCCAGCACGCCTGCCTGAATCATATCGTTGGAGCCCTGAAAAATCTCCTCCGCCGGTTGGAACATAAGTTTCACAGTGCCTTGGATTTCATCCTCGTGTTCCTTCAAAAGTCTGGCTGCCCCAAGTAACATCGCCGTATGCATATCATGGCCGCAGCCGTGCATGATACCGTCGTTCCGACTGCGAAACTCCACATCCGCCTCCTCCTTCACCGGAATAGCATCCATGTCCGCACGCAATAAAATTGTCTTTCCCGGGTGTTTACCGCCCGCCAAGGCTACCAGACCGGATTTGCCGCATTCCTGTGGCGTATAACCGAGCTTGATCAGCTCGGCTTTTACAAGTTCCTTGGTGTGTGGCAGATCAAAGCCTGTCTCCGGATAGGCATGAAGGGTACGGCGGAGGGTTACCAGACTTGACTGCATGTTAAATGCATTTTCTAATATATTGTTGAATTTCATATGCACTCCTATTTATCCTTGTTATTTTAATCGTATTAGGCATTTGCGAAACTTGGTGGCCGACTGTCAGAGCAATATATGTTCTGGCTGAATGGCCTCGAAACTCGCCAGTCCTTAGCTGCCTAGCATCCGAAGAAGCTGCCGGTGGCAGGTTCGTAGGTGAAAGAAGGCTGAAAGCCGCACCCCCGCTTAGTACTGCTGCAGAGTTTCATGGAGCTGCCTTAGCATGCAGGGCGAAGGTCCGGTGGACCTTTGCATCGTAGGAAGCGTCCATGAAGCAGAACATATATTGCTCCGACAGTCAGCCACCAAGTTTCGCAAACGCCCGTCAATAGTATGTCCTTTCATTTTCTCAAAATATGCTCTCATCGGCATGTATTTTCATATCCACTTCATATGAATACAAGAAGCTTTGCATTTATTACATATTCAGCTATTACACATTCAACAGCACTAACGCCACCAGAATCACACCCATGCCAATCCACTGCTTTCCGCCCAGCTTTTCCTTAAAAATGCAGCAGCCGGTCAATGTCACCACGATAATGGTTGCCACACTGTAAGTCGGGTAAACAATTACCGCCGGCAGACTTTCCACCGCCTTTAACAAAAATCTGGCCGAAAAATAATTTGGTATACCGATTAACAGGCCATAGCCTGCTTCCTTCGCGCCCGGGCGCTCCTTTTTATAAACTGCCAATGCGAAGCACAGTATAACTGCTGCCCCAAAGGTATAAAAAAGAAACTGTTCGGACAACGCCGCATTTCCGTAGGTGTCATAAATCTTGGCCATGGCATCGGTAATTCCTCCTACCAGGAGCAGAATAAGCAGACCCGCCTTAAATTCCACTACTGTATTTTCTTTTTCATAATTAATGATAATAATGGCAACTAACGCCATTCCGAAGCCAATCCACTGCGAAGCCTCCGGCATTTCGCCGAACAGAAAAACAGACAGTACTATAGGCACCAAAAGCCCCAGCTTCATGAATGTTGTTGACAATACCACACCATTTTTGCGGATATTAAGCTGCAAGAGCAAAAAACCGCCCAAATACAGCATACCGTTTAAAACACCCAAAAAACCTGTTAATCCAATGCCACGGGTATCCGGGAACATATGACTGATGGCTGCAAAAATACCGGCTGTGTCTGAAGCAGCACTGCCAGCTCCGGTATAAAGACCTGCCAGAATCAGGCACATCAAATAATTCACTGCCAACATACTGACATTACCACGCACCTTTTTCTCACTGATGCGCATCAAAATGGAAAGTATAGCACTGCAGGCTATCGCCAACAATAAATAAATCATTGCACTCCTCCGTTTTATACCGGATTTACCCGGCTGTTCCTCCAAATCATTATACACAAATCCAAAGTGAAATTCTACTTTTTCTTACAATTTGATACCTTTTGATGCCTTTTTGAACGTGTCTTCTTGTAAATAGCGATATTGCGAGCTGTTTTCCTGATTTTTTTAACCCAGAAGAGAACTACCGTTTTGGTACATCCTAAAATGGCGCCGTCTAGTAAATGTATATTTCCTTCATATATTACACATATTAATTCCAAGAATGCATACTTGTAGATAGGATTTACTACGAAACAATCTACATTCCTTTTTACACCCTATCCATATAGTCCATTATACAATTATAAATTCAAAATAATTTAAAATAGTAATGATTATTGTTATTGACATTCTAAAAAAGTTATGCTAGACTAACATCATAAGAAAGCAAAGCAGAGCAATCCGCTTTAGCTTTCCTGAAATATCAAAAACAATCATCAAAATAAAGGAGGACATTCCTATGTCATTAATTAACAAAGAAGTAGCAGATTTTACAGTACAGGCTTTCCACGGAAATGAATTTAAAGCCGTTCGCAAGGAAGACATTCTCGGCAAATGGAGCGTATTTTTCTTCTATCCTGCAGATTTCACTTTCATCTGCCCTACCGAGTTAGAAGACCTTGCCAATAAATACGAAGAATTTAAGAAGGTTGGCTGCGAAATTTACGCAGTATCCACAGACAGTCACTTTGTACACAAGGCATGGCACGATGCTTCTGAGCGTATTAAGAAGATCCAGTACCCAATGTTAGCAGATCCGACACATGCTCTTTCCAAGGACTTTGAAGTATTAATTGAAGCAGATGGTATGGCAGAACGTGGTACCTTTATCGTAAATCCGGAAGGCAAAATTGTAGGTTATGAGGTAACTGCAGGCAATGTTGGCCGTAACGCAGACGAATTGTTCCGTAAAGTTCAGGCCTGCCAGTTCGTAGCAGCACATGGCGACCAGGTTTGCCCTGCAAAATGGCAGCCGGGCGCAGAAACCTTAAAGCCAAGCCTTGATCTCGTAGGTCAGCTGTAATAGAATGCGCACCAGAGGAAATATCATCAATAGATGAAAGCATTTGCTGAAAGCGTCGGAATATAAAGAAGTGCCGGCAGCTCCTTTAGATGCTGTTATAAAGCCGGAGCAGTGAATGATTTTGGAGGAATTGATACAATGCATAATATAGATAAACAATATTCTGAACAAATGTATGATGTCATCATAGTTGGCGGTGGGCCTGCGGGCCTGACCGCCGCCCTCTATCTGGCACGTGCCCGTTACCGCGTGCTTGTTATGGAAAAAGAACATTTTGGCGGTCAGATTACCATTACTAACGAAGTGGTAAATTACCCCGGCGTATTTAAGACAAGCGGTAAAGAATTGACCGAAACTATGCGTAAACAGGCACAGGATTTTGGGGCCGAATTTATGCTTGCCGAAGTAAATCATCTGGACATGGAAGGGGACATTAAATCCGTGCATACCAGTCGCGGTGTATACCGGTGTTTTGGTGTACTACTGGCCACCGGAGCACATCCAAGAACTGTAGGTTTTCAGGGCGAAGAAGAACACAAAGGCCGCGGAGTCGCATACTGCGCTACCTGCGACGGTGAATTTTTTACCGGAAAGGACGTATTTGTTATTGGAGGCGGTTTTGCAGCAGCCGAGGAAAGTGTATTTCTCACAAAGTTTGCCCGTCATGTCACTATTTTAATGATTACCGACGATTTTACCTGTGCTAAATCCGTGGCGGAGCACGCAAAAAAACACGAAAAAATCTCCATCCTTTACAATACTGCTGTAGAAGCAGTATCCGGAGATGGAGGTCTAAACTATATTCGTTACAAAAATACTTCCACCGGCGAAGTAACCGAGTTTCATGCAGAAAACGGCGAAACCTTTGGTGTATTTGTATTTGCTGGTTATGCACCTGCCACCTCTTTGGTACAAGACATTGCAGAAATCAACGAGTATGGTTACATCATTACTGACAGCAGCCAAAGAACCAACGTGGAAGGACTTTATGCGGCCGGGGATGTTTGTATAAAGCCATTACGCCAGGTCGTCACTGCAGTAGGCGACGGTGCATTAGCGGCCACAGAGCTGGAAAAATATGCTGCCGCCATGCAGGCCAAGACCGGGATTGTCCCGGAAATGCCAAGAACGCATGACTCTCAGCAGGGAGGCATGGCACAAGCTGCATCGTCTTCTTTGCAGAATAATTCTGCTGTACAGAGTGCATCTGCCGCGCAGAATCATTCATCCGCAATCGGCGGTTCTGTGAATGAAGGCTCTGCAAACGAACTATTTACTGCAGAAATGAAAGCCCAACTAGATGCAGTATTTTCCCGTATGGCACGTCCGCTTGTATTAAAACTGGCTTTAGACCACCGTCCTGTTTCCGCAGAATTAGAAGGCTATATGCAGTCTCTTGCTGCGCTCACTGATAAGCTCTCTGTGGAAATATTGCAAGAAGGCTCTTCAGCCAAGCATATTGTGAGTGATACGACATATCGACAGAAGGACACCCCTTGCGTACACATCTGTCTGGAAGACGGTACCGAAACCGGCCTCGCTTTCCACGGAGTACCGGGAGGTCATGAATTTACCTCCTTCGTACTGGGTCTTTACAACGCAGCCGGCCCGGGCCAGGCCTTGGATCCGGAAATCGAGCAGTCCATCCGTGCTATTTCTGCACCAATGAATATCAAAGTGTTAGTTTCTCTTTCCTGCACAATGTGCCCGGATACCGTAACCGCCGCCCAACGCATTGCGGCTATCAATCCGCACATTACCGCAGAGGTTTATGACCTGAACCACTTTCCGGAAATCAAGGACCGCTTTCAAGTTATGAGCGTACCTTGCGTTGTAGTAAATGACGAAAAAGTGGCATTTGGAAAGAAAAATGTGGCGCAGGTGTTAGAGTTGATTCAATAACTGCAGGCATAAATTGAGCAGTATTTGTATTTCATTAGCAGAAATATCTTTTCTTACTAAAAATTTAACCAAATCAGCTCCTAAAAAAGCAAAGACGTTACTTCGCTTTTTCATAACGGAGCAGTTGGCACAAATTTTTCTACAGAAAAATAGTTTCTGCGAATAAAATACAAATACTGCTCGATTTATACCTGCATCTAATTATTTATATTTCCCTACCAATACCCTATGGCCAGTCCCACCAGTAACAAGGCCCCGGTCAAAAGCAAATTTAACAGCTGGAACTTTCCGCTCCATTTAGCCCAGGTTCCGTAATTCACATCCGCAAGACCGAGACTGATTAAAAGCACCGGATTCGTTGGATAAAATGCATTGGAAAAACCGTCACCAAAGGCAAATGCAAGCACGCAAAGCTGAGCAGAAATTCCAAACACCTGAGCCACCGGCACAATAAGCGGCATCAGCAAAAATGCCTTGGCAGAACCGGACGGAATGAAGAAATTCATCACAAGCACTACAAAATAAATAAACAATATGACTGCCCACTTCGGAAGTTCTCCTGCGGCTGTTACCGCACCGTGTAAAACCGTGTCCAGAATATGTGCTTCTGTCATGGTATACTTGATGGAATTCGCCATCAGTATCATCAGCACCGCCGGCAATACACTTATCAGACCGTTCCAAAAGGTAATTCCCAGCACACTGGCCTTGGTACCGGAAATGAGTGTGGCCCAAACGCCCGCCACCAGAAACATTACCGCCACAATAATCATGGTGTAATCCTGCAGTACTGTTACAAAAACAGAGCTTAACACAAGGGCAATTCCTAACCCCACGATACAGACAAAACAAATCCGCCCCTTGTCCATCTGCTTATCAGCTTCAAAGTCTACTTCACCGGAATATTCTTTACCCTTTTTCTCAATTTTCTTGGCATAGCGGTACAAAAAGCTCCAAAGCAGGCTGTAAATCAGTGCAAACCCGATCAGACGGAACCACATACCGGAAAACATCGGCAGTCCTGCCAACTCCTGAGCCACACCTACCGTAAAAGGATTGCAAATACCTGCCGCAAATCCACATCCTGCCGCCAAAAGACTCATTCCTACGCCTACCAAAGCATCCCAGCCAAGGCTGACCGCCAAAGCTACTACAATCGGAACAAGCGGAACACATTCTTCAAAAGAACCTATGAAAGATCCCATCGCCATAAAGAACAATATCACACAGGCCATTAACTGATATTTGTTTTTACCAAAACGGTATGTTATCTTATCCAACATATACCGCATCAGGCCGCACTTATCCAGACTGTTGAACACACCGCCCAATACCAGTAGGAAAATAATAACCGCAATCAGGGAACCGCTACCCTCTGCGCCCAGCACCAATACCGGAGATAACAACCACTTCCAGAAAGGAATACCACCCTCCCTGTATGTAAAGCCGCCGGCAGTATCAATCACCATATTGCCATTGGCATCCGCCACCCGGGCGTACTCCCCACCAGGAATCAAAAAAGTAAGCCCGTAAGTCAGTACCATAAGTGCAAAAATAATTACGGTTGCTGTTATAAATGATTTTGCGCTGATGTTTAACCCTTTTTTCTCTGTGTTCATCGTCTTTTATCCTTTGTATTAATTATTATATTTAAAAACTTCTAAATATTAGTCTAACATAGAAATGTAATGTTGACTACTGGATTTGGAACAAAAAAATAGAGCGTCACCGCAGCGCCGCTCACACAAAAACAAAAATGTTTTTTGGTTCTGATATTATTATATGCAATTGTTGCAAAAAGTCAATATGTTTTTGTGTGTTTACCTTCCTTTTTATGGATAAAGTGCATAAATAACTTTGTATATAAATTCATATGTACTCTTCAAGAGTAAATTATTTTTAAAATAGGACTTCTTTTCGATTGCTCTTCCATTCATAAAGGCTTTTAATTCGTTTATCCGATGATATTTAACTCTCTTAGATACAACTTCCTTATATAAAAGCAACATAGCTACCAGTTCAAAGACTACTCG
>JAFTXF010000168.1 GCA_017461685.1 Lachnospiraceae bacterium | reverse complement strand
GCCTTTCTGACAGTGTAAATATTCATGCGGTTGGTGCCTGCACCAATCACCCCTCTAAGGCCGCCGGTACCAAACTCCAGGTCTTTGTAAAAACGATCTTCTATTTCTTTTTCATTATCTTCAATGGCTAGAAGCTCTTCTTTGGTCGTCTTGTCAAAATAGGCGTTTGAAATCCAAAAGTCGTACTGTTCTCTATAATTCATAATTCCTTCTATATCTCTGCACCGAATTCTACTCCTGCACCTTCAAAGAAAAATCACTGCGGTCCAGGCTGAAATTCGGATTGTAATAAGGATCACCGGCCTCTAAAACCGCTTTCCACTTGTTGCGGAACTGCTCACTCTCCTTATTATAACGCTCTGCCTTCTCGCCCTGATCATCCAGCCCTCTGGAAATGGACTCATAGTGGAAACACTCTGCGAATGGTGTAAACACATTTAAATAGCCTTTTTCACGAAGCTTCAGGCAGAAATCCACATCATTCAAGGAAATGGCAAAGCTTTCTTCCAGACCGCCCACTTCCTCAAATAATGACTTCTTTACCATCAGACAAGCTCCGGTCACTGCGCTGACATTCTGCGCATAGCAGAGTCTGCCCATGTAACCCAGATTGGCCTTTGGCTGCTTGTAATGACTGTGGCCTGCGGTGCGGTGCGCTCCCAACGCCAATACTACCCCGGCATGCTGAATGGTTTTGTCCGGATAATAGAGCTTACCGCCTACGGCGCCTACGTCCTCGCGCTGGGCATACATCAAAAGCTCCTCCAGCCAGTTCACCGTAATTACCTCCGTATCATTATTTAAAAGTAAAATATATTCGCCGGTGGCAAAGCCTGCACCGTAATTATTCACTGCGGAGTAATTGAAGCTGCCGTTTGATTCGTAAACTACCACACGTACCTTGCCGTCTTCACTGAGGGAACCTGTATATGCACCCTGTACACCGCTTGCCTTAGCGGCTGCTCCCGCTTCTAATGCCTTGCCTGTATCCCCCTCCGTTGCTGCAGCCTTGCTTGCCTTCGCTGCTTCCGCTTTCACATCCTTGCCCGTCAGTTCCTGATAATAAGCCCAGGTACTGTCCTCGGTACTGTTATTCTCCACCACGATAATCTCCCAATTATCATAGGTTGACTTCTCATAAATGGAACTGATGCATCTCTTCAAATCCACAGCATGGTCTTTATTGGCAATCACGATAGAAATCTTCGGACTGCCGATAATCTCATAGCGAATCTTAAAAATCGTCTCAAAGGCTCTGGTACTGGTAATCTTGAAATTATCATAGCCGTGACTGCGCAAATGGTCCGCAATAGCACCCCTGGCCGCATCAATGCAATAGGTCTTGGCACCGATATTGCTGGCTACGCTGGCCGGATGACACCGCCAGTAATACATCAATTTCGGAATATGCACTACCTTCTCGGCTTTGTCCGTCAGGCGCAAAATCATATCATGGTCCTGGCTGCCGTCAAACCGGGAACGAAACAGCTCCGTTCCTTCCAAAAGAGTGCGCTTAAACACACTAAAATGGCAAATGTAATTGTTGGCACGCAAATTGTCCGGCGCATAGTCCGGCTTAAAATGCATGGTCAACATATGGTTGATGTCGCCGCTCTTAAAGGTAGTCTCATCACAATATAAATAATCTGCACCCTGCTCATTGATCGCCTTGACATATTCAAACAACACACTTGGGTGCAATATATCATCATGGTCAAACAAACCGATGTACTCGCCGGTTGCCAGCTTCAGGCACTGATTGGTATTGCCTGAAATACCTTCGTTACGCTCTAACCTACGGTATACAATGCGGGCTCTGTCACCTTCTGCTGCCATATACTCCCGGCACACCTTCTCCACATAGGCATGCTCCGCATCAGAACCGTCTGCCAGACAAAGCTGCCAGTTTTCGTAGGTCTGATACAACACAGAGTCTATCATCTCCTTTAACATAGTCTCATCAGTATTGTAAAGAGGCACCAAAATGCTAATCTGCGGCATATACGCAAACTGCGTCTCTCGCTCCGCGCGCGCCTGCTCTTCACTCGGAAAGCTCTCCGTGCCGAACTGCTTCATAGCCTCTTTTTCACGCTTTTTGTAATCCAGCTTGGCCAAAAAGCCTCTCACACCGCCGCAGTTACGCAGCCTGTCCACCTGACGGATTGCCGCGTGCATCACATTACGGGCCGGCTTACTTGCCTTCCACAAAGGATTGTTCTTGATGCGGTCGATTTTAAATTGTAAATCGCCGTTGGCGTCCTCTAAAGCCGCTACACGCTCCGCCAAAGCTGCACTTTTCTGATGTTCTTTTTCGTATAATTCCTTATAATCGATTTCCATGATTCGTTCCTTAAATAAAATTGATAATTCCGTCTTGAGTTCCATTTACTCCCCATTGGGCAGTACTGCCCACTTTGCAACTCTATACTAATACGCAATTATTTCCAAGTTGTTACAGCATGGCGCACTTTGCCCATGGTTACCACATAGCACTCTTACCTACGTTGCAGCGCACCACACTTTGCCCATGGTTACCACATAGCACTCTTTATCTACGTTGCAGTGCACCACGCTTTGCCCACGGTTACCACATGGCACTCTTACCTACGTTGCAGCATGGCTGCCTTGTACAGGTTCTTTCAGGCAAGGCAGACATACTTCCCCTCAAAACTCATCTTCTGCTATTCACTATATATTTCACATCCGCCTGGCGCAGATACCAACTCAAACGATGGGAAAAAGTCTCACTATCCTGCAAAAAATTAAAAGAATCAACCGCTTTTTCCAAGGCCTGCTGACAATACAGGACAAACCCCAGATTCTGCATATGTGACGGCATATGTTTGATATGCGCTGCGACCATAGGCAAATAGCTCTGTATCAAACGCTCCCGTGCCGCAGTACTGCCCTCTTTCATTTGCAGTGCACATTCCTTTTCTTCTTGCCTGCTCATTTTAGAAAAGGAACTGACTTTTTCGTAAAAGTCTTCGATACTTATAAAAATCATGTTGTACCACCTCGTTTAATCTTCTGCTGATAACATTTTGCACCTATAGTCAGGACACTAATCCAACACAACCGACTTTTTCTTTCCATTTTTCTTTCTTGGATATTCTCTGATTCTTACGATAAAATCAAGATTTACAGCTTCCTGCGTATCATTGCTCTCAAGCAAAATCGCCCCATTGCTCACCTCTTTAATAGTTCCGTTCAACTGAGAATTGAACGTGTAAATGATACACTCCTTATCAATAAATCTCTTTGCCAACTCTAGCATTTCGGTCTTATCCTCCGTTTTATTTGATTTCATAAATTGTTTCAGCCAAACCGTTTTATTACGGTTTTGAACATACAGCCCAATAAAAAGTATGAATATTATTATATATGTTGTTTCCAACAGCTCACCTCCGCTGATTCCATTATTTCGGCAATTCAAAATCTCCGACTTTTATTAACAATGCTATCCCCTCCACAACATCAAGCTTGTTAACCACCTTAAATTTAATCTATTTATTCCCAAAGACTTAAATCTGCTCCAAAAATTCCTGTATGCTCTCAGCTCTGGCAGCAAGCTTCGTCCACCGCTTTAATGTTTCCTCATCTCCGTTTTCCAATTGAGCTTGTAACTCTTCCGGTATCGGACCCCAATCACTCAGTATCTCTTGTAAAAGTTCTACTAATGATTTTTTTCGCCCGTCCTGCTCACCTTCCGCCTTACTCCTATCCATCATCTCACCAATCGTCATATAGCGTTCTCGCACCTCCGCTGATTGTTTAACGTGTGTCACATAGTCATGTATATGTGCAACATGCTCATTTGTTACACTCTCTATCTTACTATGATTTAAGTATGTAAGCAATTCTTTTTTTGCCCGGGCTACGCATTTTTTCCCTATGACATTGAAATAAATAAATTTCAGCCCATCACGATATTCAATATGCGGAAATTCCCTGCAAATATTTTCGAAAGTATACACCATGCTGTCCTCGCCAAACGGGTCAAAGGTGGTTATCATAATCATATATAAATCCGGCAGCATGGCCCACTTCTTCTCCCCTTTTTTCAATCCCTTACTATCTTTCTTAGCCTGATAGTAACGTCTTTTGTATATCCAGCTCAGGATAGGTTTGTGATTCCATGTTGTAAATACGGCACTTTGCCGGAGAATCATCCTCTTCGTAGATTTCCACATCCAGACGTATTCCTCTTAACTCCGGCGTATCGCCTGGAATCACAGACTGAGCTTTGACATGAATCTCTCCGATTTCACGCTCCAGGAGTATGGATAGCACTTCTTTGAAAAAGGCCTCTCCCACATCCGGGTCGTTGGCAATTGCATTCAGCATAAAATCATCCAGTACATTCAGTTCTTCTAATTTAGGTCTTTTAGACATAAAAATACCTCGCTTTTACCTATATTTTGAGGCCCTAAAATATCTCCTCATTACATATAGGCATTAGCAAGGCATTTTGTCACACTT
>JAFTXF010000167.1 GCA_017461685.1 Lachnospiraceae bacterium | reverse complement strand
TGAGAAGATATCCTTAGAGCTGTTGGTAGATGTATTTAATATCAACACAGGGCACAATGAAGAACTGCTGGCAGCGTGCAGGACCCTGCATGATTATGCGGTATACACAAGCCGGGTACGACAATATGCCGGAGAGGTGGATGTTTGCGGCGATAAAATCCGCACCATCGAGGAGGCCGTAGAGCAGGCAATTACCGAGTGCATCCGGGAAGGAATCTTAAAGGAATTCCTGGAGCAGAACAGAACGGAGGCGATGCATATGAGTATTTATGAATATGACGAAGAAAAGCATATGAAGATGGAACGAGAGTACTTTTATGCGGAAGGTCATGCTGCCGGTCATGCTGCCGGCCATGCTGATGGTTTGGCAGAGGGTTTCGAGAAATTTTTTCGTTTGATTGATGCTATGGCGCAGGACAATCAGACCGAGAACATTCCGAGACTAACGAAGGAAGCAGCATTTTTCGAAGAAATGTTAAGGAAATATAATCTATAATTGTCAAATCACCACTTGATATTACATTATTGAAGAAATTAAGGCCGTTCACTCTACAAAAATGAAAAGAGAACGGCCTTTGTTCATTAAATTACTATTCAAATTCTCATTCTTTCTTTTCTTTTACTTGATTTCGCGCCACATATGTCATAAAATAAATGCATAATGGTCTTAGATGTTTGCGAAAGATTATGCTCCGGATCAGCGCAGGCTTTCGCAAGCACAGGTTATAATGATTTTTCAGAGAGGGATGCCGTCGGTCGTCGTTTAAAGTTATGGATTGTAAAACTGCAGAGAAACTAATTCCTAAATTTTTAAAAAATGAATGTACAGACAAAGAAGAAATACTGCTTTTGGAGCATATGAAAGGGTGTCCTGAGTGCAAGGAAGAATTTACCATTCAGCTCCTGTTAGGAGAGGGGCTGAATCGTTTGGAGTCGGGAGAATCCTTTGATTTAAATGAAGAATTGGAGAAGCGCCTGAAGGTAAAAAGACAGGAGAAGAAGCCTCGCCGCAGGCTCTTAAGCTCGGAAGGGCAGAGAATTCTGGCCGATATTGTGACAGGAGCGATTATTGTGGCAGTAATTGTGGGATTACTATTATGGCAGATTCATTAACAATATTTTAAGCGAGTTCGTTTGCATAGGAGTTCGTTTGCATAGGAGTTCATTTGCCTGGGCATTTATTTGAGAGCTCCTTCGTAAGGGAGAAGTATGGAAAAGGTTGTATTAATTGACGGATTAAGTATTTTAAACAGGGCATTTTACGGTGTGCCGATTCTGACCAATAGCGAGGGCACGCATACCAATGCCGTATACGGTTTCTTAAATATTATGTTTAAGATTTTGGAAGAAGAGCAGCCGGATTATCTGGCTGTTGCTTTTGATGTGCACGGACCGACCTTCAGGCATTTGATGTATGATGCCTACAAGGGCACTCGTAAAGGAATGCCGGAGGAACTTAGAGAGCAGGTGCCGGTGATGAAGGAACTTTTGTGCGCTATGGGAGTTTCCATTTATGAGCAGGCAGGGCTGGAGGCGGATGATATCCTGGGTACCCTTGCCAAAAAGGCAGAGGCTGAGGGCAAGGCGGTGAGTTTGATTTCCGGCGATAGGGATTTATTGCAGATTGCAACGCATCAGATAAAGATTCGCATACCGAAGACTCGCATGGGCAAGACCGAGATTGAGGATTACTATGCAGAGCAGGTATTTGAGAAATACGGTGTTACACCGGAGGGCTTTATTGATTTGAAGGCTCTGATGGGGGATACTTCGGACAATATTCCGGGAGTACCTAAGGTAGGGGAGAAGACTGCAGCCGGTCTGATGGCAGAGTATGGTTCTTTGGAAGGTATCTATGCCCACGTAGAGGAGATTGCCAAAAAGAGTGTCAGGGAGTCCCTGATAGAAAACCGCCATCTGGCGGATTTAAGCAAGGTACTGGCAACCATTAAAATTGACAGTGATGTGACTATGGATTATGAAAAGGCTCGTATGGGAAATTTATTTACCGACGAAGCCTATGTGATTTGCAAGCGTCTGGAACTGAAAAATATTATCAAGCGTTTTGATGAGGCGGTGTCAGTGGGCAATTCTACCAAGGTAATGGAAGCCTTCGATATTGTGTCTGATTTCGGCGCAGTAGAGGATATTTTTGACAGAGCAGGTAAGAGTACGCCGGTAGGTTTGTATGCCTTGCGTTGTCAGGCAGGCAGTCAAAGCAGTCGGGAAAGCATATATGCCGTGGCATTGTCTTTTGGTGAGGAGACAGTATGCATTCCGGTAGAAGGTTTCATTACAGAGGATTACCTGATTGCTCAGATAAAGGAATTGTCCGGTAAGACAGCACTTTCTGTATGCGGCATCAAGGATTATTATCCTTATTTACAGCAGGACAGCACGGTAAGGTACACGGATTTGATTATCGGAGCCTATTTGTGCAATCCGCTCAAAAACGATTATGACAGCATCAGCATCGGTGCGGAGTATGCATCGGTGACGGTCCCTTCTTTGGAGGAGTTGACAGGAAAAAAGAAGCTGGCGGATTTGTTAGAGGCAGAACCACAGAAATTATATGAGTATGCCTGCTATCAGGCTTATATTTGTAAAGTTGCCTACGGAGCAGTTTGGAATCGTTTGGAAGAGCTTTCTATGGCAGGACTGATGCGTGACATGGAGATGCCTTTGTCGCTGGTACTGTATTCCATGGAGCAGTACGGTGTAAAGGTCCGTAAAGAGGAACTGGCGGCTTACGGAGAGAAGCTTGCTAAGCGGATTGCGGAGCTGGAGCTTTCTATCTGGGACAAGGCCGGTGAGCAGTTTAATATCAATTCTCCAAAGCAGTTGGGTGAGATTTTATTTGACAAAATGGGACTTAAAGGCGGCAAAAAGACCAAGACAGGCTATTCTACGGCTGCTGATGTATTGGAAAAGCTGGCACCGGAGTATCCAATCGTAGCGGAGGTGCTGGAGTACCGCGGACTTGCCAAGTTAAAGGGCACTTATGCAGATGGTCTTAGTGCTTTTATCGAAGAGGATGGCAGGATTCATACCAAGTTCCAGCAGACGGTGACTGCTACAGGGCGTTTGAGCTCTACGGACCCGAATTTACAGAATATTCCTATGCGTACAGAACTGGGACGACAGATTCGAAAGGTTTTTGTACCGGAAGAGGGATACGTACTGATGGATGCCGACTACTCACAGATAGAGTTACGCGTGCTGGCTCATATGTCCGGGGATGAGGCTTTGATTGAAGCTTATGCCATGAGCGAGGATATTCACAGAATTACCGCTTCCAAGGTGTTTCACATTCCTTTTGAAGAGGTAACGGATTTACAGCGCAGAAATGCCAAGGCGGTCAATTTCGGTATTGTATACGGCATCAGCTCCTTTGGTCTGAGTCAGGATTTGTCTATTTCTACCAAGGAAGCTAAGGAATATATAGACCAGTATTTTGCCACCTATCCGGGGATTAAAGCGTTCCTGGACAAGCTGGTTTCCGATACCAAGGAGTTGGGCTATGTGGAGACCATGTATGGCCGCAGACGTCCGGTTCCGGAACTGAAAAGCTCCAATTTTATGCAGAGAAGCTTTGGCGAGCGTATTGCCATGAACAGTCCCATTCAAGGGACTGCTGCGGATATTATGAAGCTTGCCATGATTAAGGTGTATGAGGAACTGAAGGTGGCAGGACTGCAGTCCAGATTGATTTTGCAGGTCCATGACGAACTGGTTATTGAGACCTTGCAGTCAGAAGTGGATGAGGTGCGGGAGATTTTGTACCGCAGTATGAAGGATGCTGCGAAGTTGGCGGTAGAGTTAGAGGTCGACCTGCATGTGGGGGATACCTGGTATGATGCCAAGTAATCGATTTTATGATAGAAGAAGATAATATTCCGTATAATTGATGCTTATAGGATAATACCAGGGGCAGGAAAATAACAGGTTCAGATAAAGGCATAGCAGGGTAGGGAACAAATAAATGAAAGTTATCGGAATTACAGGCGGTGTAGGCAGCGGCAAATCAGCCCTGCTGCACGCCATTTCAGAAGAATATAATTGCAGGATATTGCTGGCAGATGATATTGCGAATTTTTTAAAGGAACCGGGCCAGCGCTGCTATGAACCGCTGGTGTATCTTTTGGGGCATGGGGTGCTGGATGAAGAGGGTTACTTTGACCGCCAGAAAATGGCGGATTTGATTTTCGGCAACGAAGCCCTTTTAGAACTGGTAAATCTGGTGGTGCATCCGGCGGTAAAGCAATATATACGGGAAGTGATTGAAGGGGAGCGGCAAAAAGGTCAGGTAGAGTTTTGTTTTGTGGAGGCCGCTTTATTTATTGAGGCCGGCTACCGGGATATGGTAGATAGTTTGTGGTATATTTTTGCCACAGAAGAGGTACGCGTCCAAAGACTTTTAGAGGGACGCGGCTATTCTTTGGAAAAAATCCACAGTATTATGAAAAATCAATTACAGGAGGAAGTGTTTCGGGCAAAATGCGATGTAGTCATTGACAACAGCAGCACTTTAGAGGAAGCTATGGCACAGGTGCGCCCGGAACTTAAGAACAAATGAGATTATGTAGTATTGCCAGCGGAAGCAGCGGCAATTGTATATACGTTGGCGCAGAGCATACCCATGTTCTGGTGGATGTGGGCATCAGCTGCAAGCGCATTGAAGAAGGACTTAGGAAGGCGGGGCTTACCGGAAAGGATATTACCGGGATTTTTATTACCCATGAGCACAGTGACCATATTCAGGGGCTGGGCGTGATTGCCAGAAAATATGCCATTCCCATGTACGCCACAAAGGGTACCATCGATGGTATTATAAATAGCTGCAAAAATTTGGGTGAATACGACAAAGGACTTTTTCGTGAGGTGAACGTGGATGAGGATTTACAGTTGGGCGATTTGACGGTGCATCCTTTTCACATTCCCCACGATGCTAATGACCCTTGCGGATACCGTTTTGAATGTGCAGGCAGCAAGGCGGCAGTGGCCACGGACATGGGAACCTTTAATCCATATATTATTGAGAATTTACAAGGATTGGATGCTATTTTATTAGAGGCCAATCACGATGTACGCATGCTCCAG
>JAFTXF010000021.1 GCA_017461685.1 Lachnospiraceae bacterium | reverse complement strand
TGAATTTCTTCCAGATGAGATGACCTTTCATCTCATTTTTTAGGAATCTTTCAGGGTTGCATTGCTGTTTATTTGTCAAGGTACTGTTGTCGCTTATCAGCGGCAACTCGTTTATATTATCACAAGTTATTCGCCATGTCAACAACTTTTTTCAATTTTTTATTTGAAGTTTTCTTCTTCAACACACTCTTTTTTGCGAGTGCTTGTTTATAATACAAAAAGCTGTCGATTTTGTCAACAGCTTTTTTCAAAATTTTTAAATTTTATTTTTCGAGGGAATTTTTCGATATAATTTGCAAACTTTAACTTGACCTGCTTTTCCAAAATCATTTGCATAAATTGCTTCTTTAATATCATCGTTTCCGGTTATCACATCATATCAAACAAACTGATCTGATTGGATTCAGGTAAATCGCCCAAAATTCCCAGCTCGGCCAGCTTGTCTGCTACAGTCTGGGAAACCTTTGCCCGTTCCCTGAAATCGTCCTTACTTAGGAATGGACCGCCTTTAGCAGCTTCCACGATAGATTCTGCTGCTGTTTCTCCCAAACCGTCAATGCTATTAAGGGATGGCATAATCTTACCATCAATAATCTGGAAATTCCTCGCATGCACCTTAAAAATATCAATAGGCATAAATTCCAAGCCCCTTACATACATTTCCAGAACACTCTTCATATCTTTGTATGTGTCCTGTTCCTTATTGGACAGAGTATCCTTACGGGCCTTGTAATCCGCCATAACCCTTCGCAGTCTTTCTTCCCCCAGGCACATAAGTTCGTAGGAAAAACCTGATGCACGGATACTGAAATATGCAGCATAATAGGCCAGCGGATAATTGATTTTGAAATAGCCGATTCTCCATGCCATCATTACATATGCGGCAGCATGTGCTTTCGGGAACATGTATTTAATCTTTTTACAGGACCAGATATACCAGTCAGGTACATTATTAGCAGTCATGACCTCCTCCCATTCAGGTTTCAGGCCTTTGCCTTTACGTACACTTTCCATAATCGTAAATGCCAAAGAACTTTCTACGCCCATACGAATCAGGTAGGTCATAATATCATCTCGCGTACATATTGCAGTGGAAATGGTAGCCTTACCTTCCAATATCAGCGTCTGTGCATTGCCAAGCCATACGTCCGTACCGTGACCCAGTCCCGAAATACGTACTAAGTCGGAAAATTTCTTGGGCTGTGTATCCCGAAGCATCTGAAATACGAATTCTGTACCGAATTCCGGAATGCCAAGAGACCCCAAATCTGTGCCGTCCATCTGCTCCGGTGTAACTCCCAGTGCCGTGGTATTTTGGAACAGACTCATTACCTGCGGATCATCCAAAGGAACAATGGTAGGATCAACTCCGGTCAAATCCTGAAGCATACGAATCATGGTCGGATCATCGTGTCCCAGTATATCCAGCTTTAACAAGTTATGGTCAATGGAATGATAATCAAAATGTGTGGTAATAATATCTGTAGTCATATCATTCGCCGGGTGCTGTACCGGTGTAAAGGAATTAATATCCTCCCCTAATGGCAATACAATAATACCACCCGGATGCTGCCCGGTGCTTCTGCGGATTCCCGTACACCCCTGACTGATTCGATTAATTTCACAGCCTCTTTTATGCTTACCACGCTCTTCGTAATATTTTTTCACATAACCGTATGCGGTTTTGTCTGCAAGCGTACCAACCGTTCCTGCACGGTAAGTCTGACCTGCGCCGAAAATAACTTCGGTATACTTATGTGCTTTGGACTGATATTCACCGGAGAAATTCAAGTCAATATCCGGCTCCTTATCTCCCTTAAATCCAAGGAAGGTTTCGAATGGAATGTCAAAACCGTCCTTTTTCAGCAGGGCACCGCACTGAGGACAGGTCTTGTCCGGCAAGTCACAGCCGGAACAGCCGTCTTCTACTGCTGCTGCTATCTCCGGAGACTCGAATTCCGAATAGTGGCAGTTGGTACAGTAATAGTGCGGACTCAAAGGATTTACCTCTGTAATACCGGCCATGGTAGCCACAAAAGAGGAACCAACAGAACCTCGGCTACCCACCAGATAGCCGTCTTCTACTGATTTCCACACCAGCTTCTGGGCAATGATATACATTACGGCAAACCCGTTTTTGATGATAGAATTTAATTCCTTTTCCAAACGCTTTTCTACGATTTCGGGTAAATTTTCTCCATACATTTCGTGAGCCTTATTGTAGCAAATCTCTGTAAGAGTCTTGTCTGAGTCCGGAATGACAGGCGGACACTTGTCCGGACGGACAGGTGAAATATGTTCTATCATATCTGCGATCTTATTAGTATTGGTAATAACGACCTCTTCTGCTTTATCACTGCCAAGGTACTCAAACTCCTTAAGCATTTCCTCCGTAGTGCGCAAGTACAGAGGGGCCTGCTCATCTGCATCAGAAAATCCCTTTCCGGCCATAATAATGCGGCGGTAAATTTCATCTTCCGGGTCCAGAAAATGCACATCGCAGGTAGCCACAACAGGCTTATTTAGCTGTTCTCCCAAAGAAACAATACGCTTATTAATGTCTTTGATATCATCAAAAGAGTTGATATTTCGCTGCCTGTCAGAAGCAATCATAAAGGCATTATTTCCCAAAGGCTGTATCTCCAGGTAATCGTAATAAGATGCGATCGCCGTGATATCTTCGTCACTTTTTTCATCTAAGAGTGCTCTGTAAAGTTCGCCGGCTTCGCAGGCACTTCCTACCAAAATACCTTCTCTGTACTTATTCAATAAGCTCTTCGGCACCTTCGGCTGTCTGTTGAAATACGTAATATGAGATTCACTGACCATGGTATATAAATTCACACGGCCGATATCATTTTGAGCAAGTAAAATGGTATGATAATAAGGCAGCTTACGAACAGCATCAACGGATGCCTGCCCCATCTCATTGACCTGTTCCAAAGTACAGACGCCCTGTTCCCGGCACATTTCAATCAATTTGATAAAAATATGAGCAGTACACTCCGCATCATCCACTGCACGGTGATGATTATCCAGAGATACTTTCAAAATCTTCGCCATGGCATCTAATGTATGCTTACCTTGTGCAGGAAAAAGCACTCGAGACAAGCCCAGTGTATCCAAATACGTAAAATCAGAACCATAGCCCAGACGCTTGCAGTTTTCGATAATAAAGCTCATATCAAAGCCTGCATTGTGGGCAACCAATTTACAGTCCCCCACAAACTCCAAAAATTCCGGCAAAACTTCTTCCACCTCGTGAGCTCCCTTAACCATATCGTCCGAGATACCGGTAAGCTGAAAAATTTCAAAAGGAATCGGTGTCTTCGGGTCCACGAATCTGGAGTATCTTCCTGTAATCTCTCCCCGCTCCACTTTTACTGCACCGATTTCAATAATACGGTTTTTCACCGGAGAAAATCCGGTTGTCTCTATATCAAATACTACAAAGCTATCTTGCAGCGTGCCCTCTGCGGCATTACCGGTCACAATATCCGTTAAATCATCCACAAGATAAGCCTCGCAGCCATAAATAATTTTAAAGAACTTATCTTTATCCGGCTCAACCCCTGCTTCCTTGCACCGAGTCTTCTCTGCCTTCCACAAATCATCCCACACATGGTTGGCCGTAGGGAAGGCCTGCACGACACCGTGATCTGTAATGGCAATACCGGGATGTCCCCAGGAGTAGGCTCTTTTGATAATGTCCTTCACTTCAGACACACCGTCCATATCGCTCATTTTGGTATGGCAGTGTAATTCCACACGTTTTCGCAAGCTGTTATCCTTACGTGTCACGCGGAAATCGCTGCTCTTCTTGACACCCTGTACGGAGGTGATGGCAATTTCTTTATCGAAATTATCCATCATAGCAATTCCCTTAAGCTTAATGAATGCTCCCTTTTTGAGGCTTTCCTTTAATTCATCCAGCTGCTCGTTGCGTACAAACATTTTGACGGTAATCGTATCGGTATAATCGGTGACATCAAAAATAAGGATGGTCTTTTCGTTGCGGATTTCACGCTGGTCCATAGCTATCACCTGACCGCGGATAGTCACTTCACCCATCTCACCCATAATCTCTTCGATTTTCATAGCACCGTCTTCAAAATCCTTGCCGTATATTACATCCGGATTATCGGAAGACTTGAGGGGCCTGCGATATTCTGCTTTTTTCGGTTTTTCCTCTGGGGCAGGACTCTTGGAAGCCTTAAACTCCTTGGCCGCCTTAGCCTCGCCGGCTGCATGCTGCACTGTGCTGCTTTTATCTCCACTCCCGGACACAGTCCCAGCCGCCTCGCTATTGGCCTTTGCTGCAAGCACTTCTTCACCGGTATTGCCCCCGGCTTCAGAAGCACCACGCCTCAAATTGCGGGAAATTTCTGCCACTTTAGCAGCTATCATACGGTCCTCCTCTTCTGTCTTGGACCCTTTTGCCGGCACATATTCATAGGAAAAGCCGACCGACAAGCCACAGCGTTCCGTAAATATCTTGTCTAAAATCCGAGCAAGCTCCTCCTGCTGCATATGAACAAAAACCGTATCCTCCAGAGCCATATGAATGTGATTCTCATCAGGATACGAAATATCTGCCTTTTTAAATATAATATATAATATATGACTGTACGCCTTTAATTCCAGCAAAATAGAATCTCTGTACAGCTCCATCAAAGCCTTGCCTGTATACTGCTCGGACAAGGTAAAATGTTCATATAATTTAACCTGACGACTATCTCCGCTTTTTGCGAGCATAGCCGTCAGTGTCTTTTCTACTTGTATAATATCTTCTTTTGAAATCAGGTAACTGCTTTCAATATGTACTCGTAAGTAACCGCCGCTGGTTACATTT
>JAFTXF010000166.1 GCA_017461685.1 Lachnospiraceae bacterium | reverse complement strand
TGTTTACATACGCCTCATTGGCACTGTTCACCGCTAAAATGCTAAAACCTGAGGCCAGCAAGACAAGGATGACCAATCTGAAGTTAAAATCCCGTAATCTGTACTTTTTGAACATCCTTCTCCTCCTTTATCTTTTTATGTAGTCTGTGTCTGTTTCTATTTGTTAATATCCAGTATAGGAATATTGGCATTCAGCACAGGATTGGCATTGCCTCTGGAATGGGTTCCGGTCTTGCTGATTTGAATCTCCATACTGTTGGTATCAATTTTCATGTATTTGGATATTACCTTGGCAATATCATGTTTAATCATTTCCAATGTCTCTGCAGAACAGTTAACCCTGTCAGAAATCAGTAATATTTTCAAACGGTCTCTGGCAATTTCTCTGGAACTTTTCCTGCGAAACAGGTTTCGAAGCTTCATATTTCTCAACATACAAACCTCCTAATTCTTGTGAAAAATTCCACTGATTTTGGTCCAAAAGGAAAGCTGCCCGATTTCTGCTGTAAGGGGTATGTCTTTTCCCGCTACTCTGTCAGAAATATTCTGATATGCTTTGCCTGCAGGCGTATTGCTGCCCACAAGAGGTTCTCCCTGATTGGTTGAAATCACTACATTTTCATCATCAGGTACCACGCCGATAAGAGGCACGGACAAAATATCCATCACGTCTGTGGCACTCATCATATCTCCCCGCTTTACCATATCGGAACGCATGCGATTGATTACCAGCTCGATTTTCTCAAACTCCCTTGCCTCCAGCAGGCCGATAATACGGTCTGCATCTCTGATGGCAGAAACCTCCGGCGTGGTCACCACAATGGCTCTGTCCGCACCTGCTACTGCATTTTGGAAGCCCTGCTCAATGCCTGCCGGACAGTCCAGTATGATGTAATCGAAAATGTCTCTTAAATGTCTGATAAGCTTCACCATCTGCTCCGGATTTACACTGGTTTTATCCCTGGTCTGTGCACAGGGCATCAAGTAGAGATTGGAATGTCTCTTATCCCTGATCAATGCCTGCTTTACCCGGCAGTTGCCTTCTACGACATCTACCAGATTGTATACGATACGGTTTTCAAGGCCCATAACCACGTCCAGATTTCGAAGACCTATATCGGTGTCAATCATACACACCTTAAAGCCCATTTTTGCCAGCCCTGTACCGATATTGGCACAGGTTGTGGTTTTGCCTACACCGCCTTTACCACTTGTAATAACTAATACCTCACTCATACGCTCCTCCGCTAATAAATATTGCTTTGCTTCAAGCCTTGTCAGTGTGTATCTTCCTTACTTTGGTTAAATTACTTTGGTAAATATTGATATCGGGTTTGGAGTCTCCTCCCCCATTATCATCTATTGAATACATCAATAAATTGATGATATCAAACCTTTTAATGCTCGTTGGTTATCATAGAAGCGTCAATATCCACCGCTTCATCCGACAGCACTTCTTCTTTGTCATCAGCAAAATAATATTCAAATACCATAGCCGATGTCTGAGAAGCAAAGCCGGAGCTATAACCGAAGCAAATACGGCAGGAAACTGCTATTTCCGGATTTTCATACGGCGCATAGCCTACAAATAAGGCATGGTCCGCACGCTTGGTATTTTCCTGTGCAGTACCGGTCTTGCCTGCCACTGAGATTCCCAGGCCTTTAAAATAAGCACTGGCATCCATAGCTGCCTTCATACCGGTATGAATGGTGTTCCAGGACTGTTCACTAATCTCTACCTCATTACGTACCTCTGCATCATATTCCTTCAGGAGATTACCCTTGGAATCTGTGAGTTTATCCAAAAGTGTCAGATTATAACAGGTACCGTCATTTGCAATGGTAGTTACATACCGTGCAAGTCCCACTGTTGTAAAAGAGTTGGTACCCTGACCAATAGCAGAAAGAACCGGCAGCTCTGTAGAAACCTGAGGCATGGATTCTGAAATTTCTACGCCGGACTTCTCCGTTAATCCAAACATATCCGCATATTTGGCCAGCTTGTCCAGACCTGCCTGGGCGTTATAAGTGCCCGCATCATCCAGACTGAGTCTGTAGCCTGTCTCATAATAATACACGTTACAGGAATGTCTGATAGCCTCCCAGGCACTCAGCTTGCCATGGGCTCCCGGATATACCCAGCATCTGGAAACCTGGGCAAACCGGTCAAATACACCGGTACAGGTAATGGTCTCGGACGTAGTCACCACACCCTCCTCCAGACCTGCTACCGTGGAAATCATCTTAAAGGTGGAACCCGGCGCACTTCTTTGCTGTGTAGCATAATTATACTGAGGATTGGACTTATCCAATCTGATTTTGGCATAGTATTCCGGGTCAACAGTATTGGCCATCAGGTTATTATCGTAGCTCGGATAAGTAACCAGAGCACGTACATCACCGGTATTTACATCCGTCACTACAATAGAACCAGCAAAAGGATCTAACGCCAGCTGTGCAGGAGTGATATCCAAATCATGGATACGGTTTTTCATAAATTCATAGGCTGATATGGTTCCTTCATACAATGCATCCACATCTTCTATAGCCGTATCAATGCACTGCTGCTCACACAAAATCATACACACCTGTTTCCCTGTAACCGTATCCGTAAGCAGCATATATTTGTAGTAATATTTTCTAAAGGAAGAAGACTGCTCCATAAGTGCAAACATATACTCTACCAGCTTGTCAAACATTTCCCCAGAATCCGCATAGGCAGAATCCAACTTCAACTGACTTACATCAATCCAGTTCCGGGCTATGCAGTATTCCAAAAAATCTGCCATGGAAATGGTTTCGTTCTGTACCCAGTCTATATAAGTAGCATCTTCTTTGTCCACCAACTCCATATCAAGCACTTCGTAATCCTTTAAAAGCTCAATCATAGCTCCCTGATAGGTCTGAAATTCTGTAGACAGATTTTTGTAAGGAGTTTTCCCGGTATAAAGCTCATCCTTCAGCTTTGTGATTCTGTCGGAAGAAAACTCCAGAAAAGATGCATATACAGCCTGTTCCGTTTCACCGGCCTCCTCTGAGGCAAGATGAGGAATGCTGATTACATTATTATCAAAAAGTGCATAATAAACATCATAAATCGGAATAACAATATCTGAGCTGGACTGATTGGCACCTAACGTAAACGTCTTGATATTTTGAATTTTATTCACCAGTATACCTGCGATATTCTGCTCCAAAATGTCCATAACCGCCTTTTGCAGGTCGGCATCGATGGTAAGATATACATCATTGCCGGAAATCGGGTCAATTCGTTCCTCCGTATCCAGAAGTCTTCCCATTTTGTCTACATATACTTTTTCATGACCGTTTGTACCGTGCAACTCAAGCTCCATATACTGCTCAATGCCGGTCTTTCCCACCACATCACTGGCAGTATACTTTTCCTCCAGTCCCTGTTCCTTAAGCTGACTGTTTAATTCCTCCAGTTCTGTACTGGATATCTTGCCGGTATAGCCCAGAATCTGTGAAAAATACGTAGAATCCACGTATCTGCGTACGGTGTCCTCCTCAATGGATACGCCCTGCAGCTCACCCATATTCTCCATAATAACCGCAACGGTCTCCTGGCTGATATCCTTGGCAACGGTAGCCCCCAGATGTACCTGATACGCTACCAGTCCCATCGCATATCTGATGGTAACAATCTGAAGCACCTCTTCCTTGGTATACCCTTCACCGATATGGAAAATATAATCGCCCTCTTCATCGCGCTTGCGATTGCCTTCTTCATCATATTCATACTCGCCCACCGCATACCGCGAGGTACCTGCAAGATATGACATCAATTCTTCTGCCGTAGCCGTCTGTTGTTCGTAAGAAAGATTATCTACGTAGGCTTCCCCATACACATCGGCCTTAAAACGCAAGAGAGCGGTTCCGGAAACGTCATATTCATATATTCCGGCCTCATTCAAAATAATATTAAAATCATTTACAATGGTATCACCGTTTTTCTCTATCATTTTGATTAAAGTATAGATATTATTGTTTAAGAGCTTGTTCTTACTGTTGGAACTCTCGTAAACGTCCTCTATCTTTACGGTATAAGCCAAATCATTATAGGCCAGCAGTTTACCGTTGACATCATATATATTACCTCTGGTTGCAGGTATATCCTTGGTCTTTTCGATACTTAACTGATAATTTTCCAGATATTCCTCACCGGAAATAATCTGCAACACAAACAGCCTGTGTATCAATATACAGGCTAAAATAACAAACAACCCACACATAAGAAACAATCTGGATTCTTTTAATTTTTCAAGTATTTCCCGAAACATCAGATTCTTTCTCCTTTAATTCCAGCTTCACAAAAAACAGATTAAATTTATGTAAAAGCGGTATCAGCAGAAGACTTAATATAAGTGTATACAAAATCTCCGGCAAAATCACGCGGCTTACATACGTAACAAAGTCAAATCTTCCACGCAGTAAAAACATAAAAACATAGCAGGCCAATCCAAATAAGCCGTCAGAAAGTGCTACGGTTACATACGGAAACACAATATCATCCTGATAAAAAAATCTGGCCATAACACCGCCAAATCCCCCTAAAAGCATAAAAAGAAAAGAATAAACACCTATATACGAGCCAAAAAAAATGTCACATAAAAGTCCGCAGAAAAAGCCTGTCAGCATGCCATTATTGGTACTAACTGCAAATCCGAAAAAAACCGTGACTATCAGCAGTAAATTAGGTTTGACTCCATTAAAGGATAATGCGGCAAAAACAGTGTTTTGCAGTATAAAAATAAGCATGACTAATACGCTCTGACCAATTACCCTTTTCATGAAGCCTCCTTTCCTCGTGCAATGGTATTTATTCTCCGTAATTCTCTTTTAAATCTAAAATAACCAGTACCTCGTCCAAATGGTTAAAGTCAACCACCGGAAGCAGGGTACCTGATTTTGTCATATTGTTGGTATCTGACTGCATAGAGTCAATGTATCCGATTACCAGTCCCGGCAAATACTTGTCACTGATAGAGCTGGTCACTACCTTGTCGCCCGGCCCCACCTGGTCATCCGCATCCAAAAGCTGCGAAAAATCAATGGTACCTTCCGTCTTTACAGTTACCAGATTACCGCTGACAATCAGATTATCCTCTGTAGCAAGCACCTGCCCCATCAGATTAATCTCATCTGAAATAATAGAGGTAACTCTGGACCAATTAGGCCCCACCTCCGTGATAATGCCGACCAGACCGCCGTCCGCAATGACATTCATATCCTGCTTAAGTCCGTCCTTACTGCCCTTATCGATTAAAAAGGAATGATACCAGTTAACGCTTTCACTGCCTACAATTCTGGCGCCGACCTTTTCATAGCTCTCATACTGGGCATCCAGCTTAAAAAGCTCCTGCAGATGGGCAAGCTCATATTTGTCCTGCTGCAGTCTGTTGATTTCTAAGGTCAGCTCATCCACCTGGGTCTTTAAAGCAGTATTTTCTTCTAATAATGTCTCTATCTCTTTCAGATTGTCAGCCTTATCATTTAAAAAGCTGCCAACATAAGTAATACCCCTTTGAAAAGGAATAACCATATTGCCTGCGGTGCTGTTTAAAATACCGTCAAAAAAACCGGTAAACAGGCTTAATGCAATCATTAATACACAAATTAAAGTCAATGCAAAAAGGAGGTATTTACTGGGAATGGTAAACTTCTCTCCTTTTTTCTTTACTAATGGACTCATTTACTCTTTCCTTTGGGCAACCGTCTTGTAATAATCTTCCTTGATAACCTTGGCAAGTCCTGCTGCCACGCTGGTACCCGGATTATCCGTCTGCTGAACCTTAAGTCCTGTTTCACGGGATAGATCCTCTGCCAGGTGCGCTACCTGACTTGCACCGCCGGTCAGATAAACACCGTTGCGGTAAATGTCTGCGCCTAATTCCGGTGGCGTTCTCTCCAGGATCAGTTTTACCTGGTCAATAATCGTCGAGAAATGCTCTACCAGACATTCATTAATCAGCTGAATCGGAATCTGCTTTTGCATCGGAAGACCGGTCACAATATCACGGCCGAATACTACTGCATCCTCGCCCTTTTCTTCTAATTCTTTTAGCTGCATCTTAATCTGCTCTGCAGATTTTGAGCCTATAATTAAATTAAATTCCTTACGGACCGTACTCTTAATAGCCTCATCAAACTTGCGTCCGCCTGTCTTAATCAGCCGGCTAAGCACGATACCGCCTAAGGATAAAATAGAAATCTCTGTGGTGTCAAAACCTACATTTACAATCAGAGCACCGTTAGAGGTCTTTACATCAATACCAAGCCCCAGGCCGTCTGCCACTGCTTTTTCAACCACATAGATATTTTTGGCTTTTACATTGGCATTCTTGATTAAATCATAAAATGCTCTCTTCTCTACTTCGGTAACATCTGTCGGCACTGCGACATAGTAATCTGCAGGAGCAACTTTTCCCTTTGTAATATCGGAAATGAAATATTTCACCAATACTTCCATATCCTTGATATCTGCAATTACACCGTTATTAAGCGGGAAGGAAATCTGGATATTAGCAGGTGCCTTTTCGTACATTTCATATGCACTGTCACCGTAAGCAAAAATATTTTTCTTATTCTCGATGGCAATCATGTTCTTTTCAATCATAATGCCGTCGTCATTTTTAGAGTAAATTTTGATGTTGCAGGTACCCAAATCGATACCGTATACATTATTTCCCAAAGTACTGTTCCTGCCTTTCTATAGTAATCCAAGCTCTTTAAAGCTTGAATATGTATTATCACCAATAATGATATGATCTATTAGTGGTATGTTCATTAGTTTGCCGCATTCATAAATCTGCTTCGTAACTACCCTGTCCTGGTTAGACGGTGTGGTATCTCCGCTGGGATGATTGTGAAGTAAAATAATCCCGCTGGCATCAAATTTCAGCGCCAGAATAAAAATCTCTCTGGGCGAAATTAAAGATGCATTTACTGTGCCCTGACTGATCTGCCGTTCCCCCAGTAAGTGTCCTTTATTATCCAGCATAATCAGCAACACACATTCCGTAGTATAGTGCCGCATGCTCTCCATGTAGTACTCTGCAAGCTTTTCAGGGCTGTCAAACTTGCGAATATTTCTGAGCGACTGTCTGGACATACGCTTGGCTAACTCACCAATGGCTTTTATCTTGACTGCTTTTACCTCTCCGATTCCGGGAAGCCGCATCAGTTCCTCTAAAGAAAGCTGATGAAGCCCGATAAGCTTCCCCTGCATATTCTCCTGAAGATGTAAAATATCGCCCGCTAACTCCAGCGCATTTTTGTTTTTGGTACCGGTTCTTAAAATAATGGCTAAAAGCTCTGCATCCGTCAGGCTCTCTGCTCCATACTTTAAAAACCGCTCGTAAGGCATTGCCTCCTTATTTTGGTATGGTCCCATAAATCTCCTGTCCGCTCTCCAGGCTTCAGGATGTATGGCCTATAAAAAATGGTAAATAACCAGTGCTACAATCACACCTAAAATACTTGCTACTGTAATCTTAATGGTTAAGGAAAAGGTCAGCACCAAAATCCCTAAATCCAACACAATCGGATTGGTAAATCCAAAGGTCTGTCCATAGTTTAACCATGCTACCGGAAATAAATCACCGATAAATCCACCGATTACAATTCCTGCAAGCATGAGTAAAAAGCAGGCCCAGCTGTTTTTCTTCATGATCGTTCCTCTTTTCATGTTAACTCCGTACCGTTTCGGACGGCATTCTCCGTCTCAAACGCTTCATACTTCTCGTTTCGTAACTTTCTTAAGCAAATAAACCGCAAGGGCCAATGCATATTCTTATCTTATCATAAATATTCCCAAGTGTACACTAAGAAAAGAAAAAATGCCGAAAAAGTATCGATTAAAATTTTCTTAATTTTACACGACCCGCTTAAAATTACGGTCCACAATACCGGCATCTATGCAGGCCTGTACTGTTTTTAAGATACCGAATTTGGCATGCTGCCAGGTAAGTCCTCCCTGGAAATACACCGCATACGGCGGCTTAATCGGTCCGTCTGCGCTTAACTCAATACTGGAGCCTGACACGAAGGCACCTGCTGCCATGATAACCTGGGCATCATAGCCCGGCATATCCCACGGTTCCGGCGTTACATAGCTGTCTACCGGAGCCCCTGCCTGAATGCCCTGACAAAAGGCAATCACGCCTTCCGGCGTACCGAAGGTCACAGCCTGAATGATATCGTGTCTCGTTTCCGTGCTGTTTGGCACTACTGCGAAACCCATTCGTTCGTACAGATTTGCCGCAAAAATAGCTCCCTTTAATGCCCCTGCAGTCACAGTAGGCGCCAGGAAAAGCCCCTGATAAAATTTACTCAGTACTCCCAGTGAAGCACCTACCTCTTTACCGAGACCCGGGCTGGTTAAACGATATGCAGCATTTTCTACGCATTCCTTTTTGCCTACGATATAGCCGCCGATCGGAGCCAGGCCGCCGCCCGGATTTTTAATGAGAGAGCCAACCGCCATGTCAGCTCCTACATCCGTAGGTTCTATGGTTTCTACAAATTCACCGTAGCAATTGTCCACCATACAGATTACATCCGGTTTGATATTCTTGATAAAAGCAATCAACTCACCGATTCTGGACACAGACAACGTAGGTCTGGTCTGATAGCCTTTAGAGCGCTGGATAGTTACCAGCTTAGTCCGCTCATTTATCGCCTTTCTGATGCCTTCCCAGTCAAAACCGCCGTCCGCAAGTAAATCCACCTGGGCATAGGTCACGCCGTATTCTGCCAAAGAGCCCTTGGAAGGACGGATACCGATTACCTCCTCCAGCGTATCATAGGGCTTTCCCACCGGGCTTAACAGTTCATCTCCCGGGCGCAGATTACTCATCAGTGCCAGTGCCAGCGCATGGGTACCGCAGGTAATCTGGGGGCGAACCAGCGCATCCTCTGTGTGGAAAATATGTGCATATACTTCCTCTAAGGTATCGCGTCCCAGGTCATTGTAGCCATAGCCCGTGGTACCTAACAAACAGGCCTCACTGACCTTGCATTCCTGCATGGCATGCACTACCTTGGCCTGATTGTACTCCGCCACTGCATCTATCTGTGCATAGCGCTCCTTTAATCCTTCTAAAATTTCTTCTCCATAACCGAGTACTTCCTCTGAAATACCCATTTTCTGATATAAAGTCTTTAGTTCCTGTGTTATCATTGCATGTGTCCTTCATTTTTAATTTGTGCTAACATATATTGTAAAATTTCATCCTCAGAGGCAAACTCAGACCTATCTACCCAGCGTACGTCACGCTCCCTGCGAAACCATGTCAGCTGCCTTTTAGCGAAATGTCTGGTATCTCTCTTAATCATGTAAACCGCCTCTTCCAAAGTGATTTCTCCCTGTAAATAATCAATAATCTCCTTGTAGCCCAAGCCCTGCATAGATACCATATTTCTGGTGCAACCCATGTCCAAAAGCTTCTGCACCTCATCAATAAGCCCTTCCTTCAGCATCAAATCTACCCGCAGGTCGATACGCTCATAAAGCTTTGCCCTGTCGTCATTTAAGACAAAATAATAAAAATCATACGGGCTTTCTTTCTGTCTTTCTGCCTCGTTATGGGCAGAAATCGGCTGTCCTGTCTTTTCAAAAAACTCCAAAGCACGGATGACGCGCTTTACATTATTGGCGTGAATTTCCTCGGCTGCCTTTTGATCCACCTTTTGCAGCATCTGATGTAAATATTCAGCACCCTTTTGCTCTGCAAGCGCTTCCAAATGGGTACGGTATGCGGTATCAGCATCATTTTCCGTAAAATCAATATCATAGACCACGGACTGAATATAAAAGCCGGTGCCGCCTACCAGGATCGGCACCTTACCTTCTGCATAGATTTCTTTCATAGCCTCTTTTGCCATATGCTGAAATCTGGTCACATTGAACCCTTCCGGATCATGAGGCTCCAGGCAATCCACCAGATAATGCTTCACCCCGCACATTTCCTCCGGTTTAATCTTGGCAGAGCCAATATCCATGTACTTATACACCTGCATGGAATCGGCGGAAATTACGGCACCGTTTAAAGCCTTGGCAAGGGCAATGGACAGTTTAGTCTTTCCCGCGGCCGTAGGTCCTGTTAAAACAATTAATTTTCTTTTCTTCATAATTTCCTATACAATACGTTTAAATTTCTTTTCCATTTCCTGCTTGGTCATGGAAATAATAGTAGGTCTGCCGTGAGGGCAATGATACGGATTCTCCAGCGTTAAAAGCTCGTCAATCAGCTTCACCGCTTCCTCCCGGTTCAGTCTCGTATTGCCCTTTACAGCGGCCTTACAGGCCATGCTTGCCAGTTTATTCAGTACTACCTCAGGCGTACCCGTTACAGGCCCCTCCATAAGTTCATCCAGGACCTCCCGGAAAAGCTCCTGATAACTGCAGCCAAATAAATCTACCGGCACTGCTCTCAAACAAAAAGTATGGTCACCAAATTCTTCTATCTCAAATCCCAACTGCAAAAAGGCGTCCATATGCTCTAACACCACCTGCTCCTCTTTGGCACTGGTCTGTAAAACCACCGGCGGCATAATATTCTGCACTACGATGTCCTTGGCCCTGACTGCTGCCACCAGCCGCTCGTACTTCACCTTTTCATGAGCTGCATGCTGGTCAATCATGTACATACGGTCACTGTAAGCCACAATCCAGTAGGTGCCGAACACCTGACCCAGAATTTCATAGGATTCCTTGGCCTTCTCGGACAAGAACTGTTCCTCAAACAGGGTCTCCTGCTTGACATCGGTAATCTGGACATGCGACAGTGGATCCAAATTGCCGATTACGGTATTTATATCGGCGGCCATTGGTTTCGTCTGACTGCTTACGGTATTTATATTGGCAGCAATTGGTTTCATCTGACTGCTTTCTGTGTAATCAGGTACAAGCGGCTCTAATTGCTCTGTTTGCAAAGGTATTTGTGCCATCGGTTTTATATAATTAGCAGTCTTCTCAGCTACCGGAGTTTTCACAGAATACCTTTCTGCCAGAGGTGATTTCTGTACTTCCGCTGCATATGCTTGCGGCTGGTGCATTTCTTCCACCCCTGTTTTCTGTGTTTCCGGCACAGATGATTTTGCCTGATATGTTTCTTTCAGTGTTGGCTCCGCAACTGTCTGATTCTCTGAGACTCCAAAGTCTATCACGAAAGGCTTCACGGCAGGCTTTGCAGGTTCTTGCTCTTTGGCTGCAAGCTGCTTTAATAGATTGGCCTGCTCTTCTGACAGCTTTGCCTTATCATACACAGGCATATTTTCATCTTTCGTTACCTTTGTATCT
>JAFTXF010000165.1 GCA_017461685.1 Lachnospiraceae bacterium | reverse complement strand
ATAACCGCATTGAACAGTCCGGCCAGTTACTTTTAAATGAAAATAAAGAGAAAGAGCATCTACATCTGATTACAATCATCGGTGAAATTGAGGGACATGATGTTCTGGGCAATAACAGCAAAACGACAAAATACGAGCATGTGCTTCCGGGACTTGCAGCGATTGAAGACAGCGAGGATATAGACGGTGTACTTGTATTGTTAAATACTATGGGAGGCGATGTAGAAGCAGGTCTTGCCATTGCGGAAATGTTGGCAAGTCTTAGTAAGCCTACTGTTTCATTGGTACTGGGAGGTTCCCATTCTATAGGGGTGCCTATTGCAGTCAGCTGCGATTATTCCTTTATTGTTCCGACAGGCACTATGGTCATTCATCCGGTGCGTATGAACGGTATGGTAATTGGTGTACGCCAGACTTTTGATTATTTTAAACAGATTCAAAATCGCATTACCGGTTTTGTAAGCAGTCATTGCGATATATCCGAGGAGAGATTAGAGGCGCTGATGATGGAAACAACGATGTTAACCAAGGATGTGGGGACTATTTTAGTGGGAAAAGAATGTGTGGATGAAGGCATCATCGATGAAGTAGGCGGTATTAAAGAGGCTATATGCAAGCTGCATGAAATGATTGGAGCACGAAAAGATAAATAGAAGAGCATAGGTTGATTTAAAAGCTTGGTTTGTGCAGGCGGCCGGCAGGGAGCTTATGTACTGCAGGGAGAGAAGGTAAAAATAAATTTCCTGCATAATTACCGATGACAAAAATATTACTTTGTGGTAAGATAAATACAACATGGCTTATCATGCCCTTGTAAAGGAGCAGTGATAGGAAAGGTGAAGTGATTTATGACCAAAAGTAATAGTACAAACAAAAGCAGACGCAATACGAAGACAACCGGGAGAACCACAACAGCGCGCAAGACTGCCGGAAATACCACTGCAGTGCCAAAGACCGCCAATAAGCAGGATATGGAGCTTTGGTATGAGGTGGGCCTTATTGTGCTGTTTGCTTTTATGGTTTTCTTGTTTTTATGTAATTTCAATCTCGTAGGACCAATCGGTGTATTTTTTAAGAATATTATGTTTGGTCTGTTTGGACTGATGGCTTATATTATGCCGGCCTTATTGTTCGTGGTATTTTTATTCAGCTGGATAAATAAGGGGCATCCGTCAGTACGGCGTAAGGTGGCAGCCGGCAGTATTTTATACCTGACTTTATGTGCCGTGTGCGAGCTCTTTGCCGGCAGGCTGGCAGACATGGACAGTTATGCTATAACCGCTTTTTACAAGAATAGCGTTACACATTTAAACGGCGGCGGTGTGTTTGGCGGTTCCTTAGCGTATTTGTTGAACAGTCTTTTTGCAGTATGGGGCAGTGTGCTGATATTGCTGGTGCTGATGATTATCTGCATCGTGCTGATTACAGAGAGATCTTTTGTAAGGGGCGTGCAGAAAACCGGCCGTGCCGTTGTGAATAAGGCCAGAACAGATGCTCAGGGGATGCGAGAGTACGCTGCTGAGCGGGCGAAGCTCAGAGAAGAGGAACGCTACGAGCAGTTGAAGTTAAAAGAGGAACAGCTAAATTCCGGAGAACCGGTACATGATAGAAACCGCAAGGTGACAGGAATTAATTTTAATTCTATTTTTTCCAAGCTGGGCGGTAAGGAAATGGATGAAGAACCGGCACAGAGTCTGGAAGAGACGGGACAGGACAGAGGTCAGGATATTTCTTCTGCACAGGAGGCAGAGGAAGCGTCTTCTGCTGCCATTATACAGAATGTATTTACAAAGTCATCAGGCAGTGCTGCAGCACATCCGACAAGAACAGAAGCGGCACAGGGGGCAGAAACAGTTGCTGCACAGGCACTTCCGGAAACGGACGAACTGCATGAACTCAGACCGAAGACTGCTTATCATACAAGAGAACGTATTAATTTTGTGTCTTTAGAACCGTCAAAGAAGGAGCCTGCTTATCAGGCACCTGTACATACAGCGGCACAGGAGGACTTGTGGGATGAAGAGGAAACAGAAACAGAGGCACCTGTCGGCGGACAGGCTCCGGTGGAACTGACCTATTCTAATGAGCAGCCACAGATGAAGCTGGTGGAAGCTTCAAAAGCCGAACGTGATACACGTCCTGTGGCCAAGCCTGCAGAGAAGCAGACTATCAGCAGTACAAAGAGCGTAGTATCGCCGTCCAAGCCTTATTTATTTCCTCCGGTCAGTCTTTTGCAAAAGGGGAAGAGCAGCAATCCTCGTGACGGCCAGAAGCATTTAGAGGAGACTGCCCGCAGATTACAGGAGTGTTTAAAGACCTTTGGTGTCAATGTTACCATTACTGATATCAGTCAGGGACCGGCAGTTACCCGCTATGAGCTTCAGCCGGAGCAGGGGGTAAAGGTATCCCGTATTGTGAATTTATCGGATGATATTAAATTAAACCTGGCGGCAACGGACATTCGTATTGAAGCACCGATACCGGGCAAATCGGCCATCGGTATTGAGGTTCCGAATAAAGAAAACAGCGCCGTTGCATTCCGGGAATTGATAGAGACCCAGGAGTTTCAGAGTTTCCCGTCCAAGATTGCTTTTGCGGTAGGTAAGGATATTGCCGGCAAGGTTGTGGTATCGGATATTGCCAAGATGCCGCATATGCTGATTGCGGGTTCTACCGGTTCCGGTAAATCGGTTTGTATCAATACTTTGATTATGAGTATTTTGTATAAGGCACATCCGGATGAAGTCAAGTTGATTATGATTGACCCGAAGGTAGTTGAGCTTAGCTCCTACAACGGTATACCGCATTTGTTAATTCCGGTTGTAACAGATCCGAAGCAGGCCGCAGGAGCCCTTCAGTGGGGTGTCAGTGAAATGATGAGCCGCTACGAAAAATTTGCAGAACTCAATGTACGTGATATGAAGGGCTACAATGCCAAAATCGATGAACGTGCAGCAAAGGGTGAGGAAAATCTTCCGAAGAAGCTGCCGCAGATCGTGATTATTGTAGACGAGCTTGCAGACCTGATGATGGTGGCCCCGGGAGAGGTAGAAGAGTCGATCTGTCGTTTGGCACAGCTTGCCAGAGCAGCAGGCATCCATTTGATTATTGCTACTCAGAGACCTTCTGTAGATGTTATCACAGGTCTCATTAAGGCCAATATGCCATCCCGAGTGGCGTTTTCCGTATCCAGCGGTGTGGATTCACGTACCATACTGGATATGAACGGCGCAGAGAAGCTTTTGGGTAAGGGTGATATGCTCTTTTACCCACAGGGCTACAGCAAGCCGGTACGAGTACAGGGTTCTTTTGTATCGGATGCGGAGGTTGGAGCGGTTGTTGACTACCTGAAAAATCAGCAGTTAGGCAATGTATATCAGGAAGAGATTCAGAATCAGATTAATAATCTTAATGCAGGTGCAGGCAATGCTTCCGGCGGTGCCGGTGCCCGCAGCGACGACAGGGATGCACTTTTTGCAGATGCAGGTCGTTTTATTATCGAAAAGGACAAGGCGTCCATCGGTATGCTGCAGCGTGTGTTTAAGATAGGCTTTAACAGAGCGGCACGTATTGTGGACCAATTGTGCGAGCACGGTGTTGTCGGCGAGGAAGAAGGCACGAAGCCCAGAAAAGTGCTGATGAGCATGGAACAGTTTGAAAATTTATTAGAAGAGATTTAGTACATACAAAGGAGAGCGTTATGAAAACAGATATTCAGATTGCACAGGAAGCGGTGATGGAGCCAATTGTTCAGGTAGCTGAACGCATGGATATTCATGAGGAAGATTTAGAATTATACGGCAAATACAAAGCCAAGATTTCCAATTCCTACTTACAGAATATGGGTGAGAAAGAGAATGGAAAGCTGATTTTGGTTACTGCGATTAATCCCACTCCTGCCGGCGAAGGGAAAACTACGGTAAGCGTTGGCCTGGGCCAGGCCCTTGGCAAGCTGGGCAAAAAAGCCATTATTGCATTGAGAGAGCCATCCTTAGGACCTTGTTTCGGTATTAAGGGCGGTGCAGCAGGCGGCGGCTATGCGCAGGTTGTACCTATGGAGGATTTGAATTTACATTTTACAGGTGATTTCCACGCTATTACTTCTGCCAATAATCTCTTGGCTGCTATGCTGGATAATCATATTCAGCAGGGCAATGCACTTCAGATAGATACCCGTAATGTCGTTTGGAAGCGTTGTCTTGATATGAATGACAGAGTACTTCGTAATGTGGTTGTGGGCCTTGGCAGTAAGGCAGACGGCTATGTGAGAGAGGACCATTTTGTTATTACTGTAGCCAGCGAGATTATGGCGGTATTATGCCTTGCCAATGATATGGCTGATTTAAAGGCACGTTTAAGCCGTATGGTGGTAGCTTACGATATAGCAGGCAATCCTGTTACAGCAGGACAGCTGCAGGCAGTGGGTGCCATGGCGGCGCTGTTAAAGGATGCGATTAAGCCAAATCTGATTCAGACGCTGGAACACACACCTGCTTTCGTACATGGCGGACCTTTTGCCAATATTGCCCACGGCTGTAACTCTGTAATTGCTACCAAAACAGCCCTGAAGATGGCTGATTATGTAGTAACAGAGGCAGGATTTGGTGCAGACCTTGGCGCAGAGAAGTTCTTTGATATTACATGCCGGGAAAGCAATTTACATCCGGATGCAGCAGTGATTGTGGCTACCATTAAGGCTCTTAAGTACAATGGCGGTGTGCCAAAGACAGAGCTTTCTACTCCGAATTTAGACGCTTTAAAGGCCGGAATCGTAAATCTGGAAAAGCACATTGAGAATGTGCAGAAGTTCGGTGTGCCGGTAATCGTAACATTAAATGCTTTTGTGACTGACACAGAAGAAGAAATTGATTTCGTTAAGCATTTCTGCGAGGAAAGAGACTGCGCATTTGCACTTTGCGAAGTGTGGGCGCACGGCGGTGAAGGCGGCAGGGCTTTGGCAGAAAAGGTTTTAGAAACTCTGGAAACCAAGGAAAGTCACTTCAAACCTTTATATGACAAGGAAGATACTTTGAAAAATAAAATTACTACCGTTGCAAAGGAAATTTATGGTGCAGACGGCGTAACCTTTGCGCCTGCTGCAAGTAAGCAGTTAGCAACCTTAGAAAAGCTTGGCTTTGGTAATCTCCCTGTATGTATGGCAAAGACACAGTACTCACTGTCCGATAATCCGGAGCTTTTAGGCAGACCGGAAGGTTTTGAGATTAATGTACGTGAAGTATATGTATCCGCAGGCGCAGGTTTTGTAGTAGTATTAACCGGATCTGTTATGACTATGCCTGGCCTGCCAAAGGCACCTGCTGCCTTTAACATTGATGTAAATGAGGAAGGTCAGATTGTAGGATTATTTTAATTTTATGGTAAGTGAGGAATTCTGGGATTTCTTGCTTGTACGGTTTGCTTTAGGCAATATATGCGTTTGATTTGAATTTTTACCGGAGGAATGATTTGTTATGACAAAAATTATTGACGGAAAGCGTATTTCCGCAGAAATCAAAGATGAGTTAAGAGAACAGGCCATGAAGTTTAAGGAACGTGGCATAGAGGCGACTTTGGCAGTGGTACAGGTAGGGCTGGACCCTGCTTCCAGCATCTACGTCCGCAATAAAAAGAAAGCCTGTGAATATGTCGGCATCCGTTCTCTTTCTTATGAACTGGCAGAGGAGACTACGGAGGAAGAGCTGCTTTCCTTGATTGAGAAATTAAATAAGGATAATGCAGTAAGCGGTATTCTGGTACAGCTTCCGCTGCCGGCACATATTTGTGAGAAGCACATTCTTGATGCTATTTCTCCGGCAAAGGATGTAGACTGCTTTCATCCTGAAAATGTAGGTAAAATGTGTCTCGGTGAGCCGGGATTTCTGCCGTGTACCCCGGCGGGCGTAGTAGAGCTTTTGAAGCGTGAAGGCATAGAAATAGCAGGTAAAGAATGTGTGGTAATCGGCAGAAGCAATATTGTAGGCAAACCGGCGTCCATGATGATGCTGCGTGAGAATGCCACGGTAACCATTGCCCATTCCCGTACCAAGGATCTAAGAGAGGTGACAAAGCGTGCAGATATTTTGATTGTTGCAGTGGGAAAGCCTCTTATGATAGATGATTCCTATGTGAAGGAGGGCGCTGTAGTCATCGACGTAGGCATTCACCGTAATGCAGAGAATAAAGTCTGCGGTGATGTAGATTATGATAAGGTTGCTCCAAAGTGCAGTGCAATTACTCCGGTTCCCGGTGGCGTAGGACCGATGACGATTGCTATGCTTATGAGAAATTGTTTGAGTACGATAATAGATAAGTAGGTGAACAAATGAAGTGTCCAAATTGTGGTAAGGAATTATTAGATGGACATATGTATTGTGAAGTATGCGGTGGTGAAATCAATCTGGTGCCGGAATTTGAAGCAGAGGTTGAGGAAAGCATGGCAGTAAGTATTCAGGGAATCCTGGATACGGTTGAATCGGATATGGATGAGTCGGAAAAACCGCAGGATGAGGAAACACAGGAAGAACGTGCGCCGGTCAAAAAGAGCAGCGCTGGTTTCTTTTTATCCAGTGGCTTTGTTGCTATACTTATTTTTGTCCTTACTGCAGCGATTGCGGGAGGATATACGATATGGAACCATTCCACATTTCTGCATGAAATGTTGGTGGAGTACCATCTGGACGACGGCAACTACGACAAGGCTATTTCTTATATGCAAGAGATTATAGATAGAAACCCGGATAAGATTTCCCACAGATTTAATCTGGGCAGTATTTACATGGAAACCGGTCAGGAAGAGAAAGCCCTGGAACTGTATAAGAGACTGATTGTTGACTCACGCTATACGCTTGATGAACAGATCGCTGCTGCAGAGAAGGTTGTGGAGTACTATACTGCAAAAGAGGATTACGCGGGTGCAGCAGAATTCCTTGCGACTTTACAGGATAGAAATATTCAGCTTGCTTTCCTGGAGTATATGAGCAGTTCTGTAACCTTCAGCCAGACGGAAGGCACCTATCCTTCCTTGATTACATTAAAGCTTTCAAGTGACGGGATTGGTTCTATTCATTATACAACAGACGGTACCGTGCCTACTGGAGATAGCGAAGAATTTCAGAGTACTATCTTTCTGGAAGCAGGAGAAAATGTGATTTCTGCAGTATTCATCAATGAATACGGGGTTTGTGGCCCGGTGGTTACCAAAACTTATTTTATAGAATCCAAGCAGGTAAGTCCGCCGGAAGTAGTTACTTACAGTGGTACTTATAATTGTCCTGTAAGAATTGAGATTATCAGAAATTCCAGTACCCGTATTTACTATACGACAGACGGTACGGCTCCGGATATGAATAGTAATCTGTATATCGGAAATTTATACGTACCGGCAGGAAAGAGCGTGTACAAGTTTATTGCAGTTGACAAAAAAGGTGAGATCAGTGAGGTCGTTACCAGAGACTTCAATATCGTGCTGGATACAGACATGACAGATGAGGATGCAGAGGCACTTTTGGTAGAGCACTTGATTAACCAAGGCGGTGTATCTGATGGAAGCGGACATCTTGTACAGGATGAAAACCACATTCTGATATACGAATATTTGTATCCGATGACCGTTGCTGTGGGACAGGATTGTTATTATTTTGCAGAGGTTTTAAGAGATACCACTACCTTAGAGCAGCATAGAACCGGCAGATATTTCGGTGTGGACATCAGAACCGGTGCAATTTATGATTTGCACTAACGAAATGTACCATAACTAATATACAAGATTTGATGAGGAGACAGGCATATTATGAAGATTTGTCCAAAATGTAAAAATGAATATAGAGAAGGCATTACCCACTGTGCAGACTGTGACTGCGAGCTTGTAGATGTAAATGCCGAAAAACAGAAGGTAAGCCAGTTGGTAGAGACACCATATCCTGTAGCTATGAGGGCTAAGGAATATCTGGAGTATTGTAAATTTGAAGATATTTCTGTGGATGAGCCTGACGAAGAAGGCATGGCGCGCGTTTTCTGTCGTGAGAAAGATTATAAAGCTGCTTTAAAGCAGGTGCAGGTGTTTTTGTGTGAGGAAGCCAGGCAAGCTATGGAGGGCAAGCTTTCGCAAATGAGCGAAGAGGAGCTGGAAGAGATGAAGGAAGAGGCTTCCGGAAAGGTATTTTCTCCTAGTAACATTTATCAGAATTATGAAGCAAAAGCGGCTGAGAATAAGGCCAGCGCATACTGTTTTCTGGCGCTCGGTGCGCTCGGTGTTGCAGTGGTTATTCTCAGCTGGTTTGGTAAGCTGCCTTTTTCCATCGGAGGCTCCGGCAACTGGTTTAGCCATGGCGTGATGCTGATTATTTTTATTATTTTCTTTATCGTCGGAATTATTTCTGCAAAGAGCGTAGGAAAGTACAAAGCCCTTGCCGGCAAGGAAGCAGACACACAGTCTGAGCTGGTGGCGTATCTGGAAGAAGCGTTTACCAGTGAAGTGCTTTCTGAAATAGAAGCAGATACAGAAGAAGAAGCATATTTTAAGCGTATGAATTACATGCGCAGTCAAGTGCTTGACAAATATGCGGAGTACGAGCTGGATGTGTCCTTTGTAGAATCTTTACTGGATGAGCATTACGACAAGCTTTTCGGTTAATAAATTCCTATAGTTAGTATGCTTTTCAAAAGAGATTTAGATATTTTTTGGGAATAATAATTTGGAAATATATATGAAAATAGATATTATTGCAGTAGGCAAGGTTAAAGAAAAGTTTTATAGGGATGCTATCGACGAGTTTGCCAAACGGCTTAGTAAATATTGCAAGCTTCAGGTCATAGAAGTTGCAGATGAAAAGACACCGGAAGGGGCCGGGGAAGCTTTAGAAGAGCAAATCAAGGCCAGAGAAGCAGAACGTATTTTAAAGAATATTAAAGATGAAGCATATGTATTTACATTGGAAATTGCCGGCAAAAAGTACGATTCCGAAGGCTTTGCCAAGCGAATCAATACCCTTGGCATCCAGGGGAAGAGCCATATTCAGTTTATTATCGGTGGGTCCTTAGGGCTTCACAGCAGTGTTTCTGCCCGCAGCGATGCCAAAATCAGTTTTTCGGACATGACCTTTCCGCACCAGTTGATGCGTGTAATTTTGTTAGAGCAGGTGTATAGAGGCTTTCGAATTATTGCAGGGGAGCCGTATCATAAGTAATATAGGTTATTAAAACAGGAGGAAGTTATGGATATAGATGTTTTTATCAGCCATCATACGAAATCATCCTTGCATATTGTAGAGGGTATTGTGAATAAGTTGGAGTCTGTTGGTATCCGTTGTTGGTATGCACCCAGAGACACAGAAGGCGCCTATGCTTCCAGTATTGCGAAGGCGATTAATAATTGTGCCATCTTTCTTTTGATTTTAAACCGTCCGGCATCCGAATCTTTTCATGTTTTAAATGAAATTGACATGGTTACCAAGAGGCTTAACAGAAGCGAAGATGTGAAGGTAATACCATTTCATGTGGCAGATGATGAGATTGGAGAAGATGCCCAGTATTATTTGGGCAGAATGCATTGGATTGATGCCATGACACCTCCGATGTATCAGAGGATTGATGAACTGGTAGAGCATATTTCCAGACTTTTAGGCAAGGAAATTCCGGAGACTACGGTAAAAGCGGAAGAATCCGCTCCGAGATATCAGCTGATTGACAAGCTTCCGCAGGCAAGAGATGTTTTTGACGGACGAGATCATTTGATTGAACAGATTCATCAAGAGTTTGCCGGTGGCAAAAGAGCAGTATTTTTGGAAGGAATCGGCGGAATCGGCAAGAGTGAGCTTGCCAAGCAGTTTGCGCTTCGCTATCAGAAGGAATATAATCATATCTTGTTTGTAACGTATGCCACTACTCTGGAGAAATTGTTTGGTGATGCAACAGCCATTGTCATCGAGAATCTGGAGCCTCAAATGGAAGAAGATGAAGCAGCTTATTTCCAAAGAAAATTAAATGTCCTTCAAAGCATTACAGATGAGAAGACACTGATCATTGTAGATAATTT
>JAFTXF010000164.1 GCA_017461685.1 Lachnospiraceae bacterium | reverse complement strand
GAAACTCAGTGGCTGACTGCCAGAGCAATATATATTCTGCTTCAGGGACACTCCCGTTCCATGAAACTCTGCAGCAGTACTAAGCTCAAGTGCGGCTTTCAGCCTTCTTTCGCTAAGGACTGGCGAGTTTCAAGGCCCTTCAGCCAGAACATATAATGCTCTGGCAGTCAGCCACTGAGTTTCGCAAACGCCTACCTATTACATCTATAAAAGGAGATTTTTCATGCAGGCAACTTTAAAATTATATGATAGAGATTCCCACCTGACAACCTGTCAGGCCACCGTACTTAGCTGTGAATATGACGCTTCCAAAGAATGCTTTGCCATTATTTTGGACCGGACTGTATTTTTCCCGGAAGGCGGCGGGCAGTTTGCGGATACCGGGTATATCAGTGATATGTCCTTTTTTGATATGCAGTCTCCTGATATGCAATTTTCCGATGTACACACTTCCGATATGCAGATTTCCGATGCGGGGCTTTCCGGTGTACAAATTTCTGATGTGCAGATTGCGGGAGATGTTATTACTCATTATGCCGACGGACCGCTTGCTGTCGGTGCCCTCGTCACCTGCCACATCAACTGGGACAGGCGTTTTGACTTTATGCAGCAACACTCCGCAGAGCATATTTTGTCCGGGCTGGTGCACCGCACCTACGGTTACAATAACGTAGGCTTTCATTTGGGCCTTACGGAAACCACGTTAGACTTTGACGGTCCCCTTACCGCCGAACAGCTCACCCAGCTGGAAATTCAGGCAAATGAAGCCGTTTACCGCAATATTGCCTTTGATATCTCCTTCCCGGACCCGGAGGCTCTGGCAGCTTTGGATTACCGCAGCAAAAAAGAGCTTGCCGGCGAAGTGCGTATCGTCACTCTGCCGGGCTATGACGTGTGTGCCTGCTGTGCACCCCACGTATACTGCAGCGGAGAAATCGGCACTATCAAAATCATCAGTGCCATGTCTCACCGGGGTGGCATGCGCCTCACCGTTCTCTGCGGCAAACGGGCCCTGACCGATTATCAGGCCAAGCAAATAAGCGTGGAGCAGATTTCTGCACTCCTCTCCGCCAAGCAGCCGGAGGTTGCTGCTGCCGTAGCCAAAGCCAAAGAGGACCAGCAGGCCCTGATTTACCGCATCAACGATTTACAAAAAAAGGTGCTGGAAGCAGAGCTAAAAAGTCTGCCTGCTCCAGACACCACAGAAGATGTATTTTTATTTCAGAAGGATTTGGACACCAAGGCCATCCGCGACGCAGTCAACGACCTATGCACACGCTATACCGGTTACTGTGGTATCTTCGTGGGCGCATCTGAAACCGGCTATAGCTTCGTCCTCGGAAGCTCCTCCAAAGACTGCCGTGAAGCTGCTGCCGCACTTCGCAAAGCTTTCGGTGCCAAGGGCGGTGGCTCTGCCAAGATGATTCAGGGCAGCGTTACAGCGGATGAAGATGCAATCCAAAGTGCCCTTCTTCAGAGGTAAACCCTGACAGGGCTTATAAGGTCGTTTTATTATATCGTTTGGAGTACTTCAAGGGAAGATACTGATTGCAAAATCGGTGGAATTCATTTTCAACCGTTAGTATAAAAGAATGCTTTTCGAGCCTGACACATTGACTTTTCTCGTCTAATGGTGTAGACTATACATATGGAGTCTAACCGTGTAGACAAGGAGGTGTTACTATGGATATTCCAAAAATTCACGAAAGCGAATACCGTTTTTGTTTGATTATGTGGGAGCATGAGCCTGTTACCGCTGTGGAGCTTGTAAAGCTATGCCGGGAACAGTTAGGCTGGAAAAGAACCACTACCTATACCGTTATCAAACGTCTGGGAGAACGTGGCGTTCTGAAGAATGAGAATGGCACTATTACTTCTCTTGTTTCCAAAGACGAAGCACAGGCCTTTGAGATTGACGAGCTGGTGGAGAAGAAATTCCAGGGTTCCCTGCCTGCCTTTATTGCTGCATTTACAAAGCGTCAGGATATGTCCGTGGATGAACTTGATGAGGTACAGCACATGATTGACCGCATCCGTGGAGGTGTTTAATATGACCGTATGGATAACGAATGTATTTGAGAGTATTTTTAATTTTTCTAATATATTGAATTCCGGTATTGCTGCCAGCTGGCTGATTCTTGCAGTCGTGATTTTTCGAGTTCTGTTGAAGAAGGCACCTAAGTGGATTCATGTGGCACTTTGGGGGCTTGTTGCAGTACGACTCCTACTCCCGCTTTCCATTGAGAGCCGCTTTAGTCTTATACCAAGTGCTGAAACTATCCCACAGGAAATACTGCGCTACGAAGGGGAAGGGTTACAGGAGTCTGCATATCTTGATGTTATTACTAACCCGCTGTATTCAAGCGGCTTTACCGCCCAGTTAAACCAGACGGTTGACCGCCTGCAGGTACACTTGATAGATGTGACATTGATTTGGCTTGCCGGCGCCACTGTTTTGCTTCTGTATACCGCCATCAGCTACTTACGTCTGCGCCGAAAGCTGGATACTGCTGTCTGGCATCGGGGCAGAACCTGGAAAAGCGAGCGCGTAAGCTCTCCCTTTCTGCTTGGTTTCAGAAATCCGAGAATCTATGTGCCGTTTAAAATGGATGAACAGACTCTGGCACACGTTGTTGCCCACGAGCAGGCACACCTTCATCGTAAAGACCATTGGTGGAAACTGCTTGGTTTCCTTCTGCTGGCCATCCATTGGTTCAATCCTCTGATGTGGCTGGCTTATGCACTGCTGTGCCGAGACATTGAGCTTGCCTGTGATGAAAAGGTTATTAAAGAGCTTGACCATGAACAAAGGGCAGACTACACCCAGGCACTTGTGTCCTGCAGTGTCAACCGTCACATAGCTGCCGCTTGTCCTCTGGCCTTTGGTGAGGTTGGCGTTAAGGAGCGTGTAAAGTCTGTGTTACATTATAAGAAGCCAGCGTTTTGGATTATGGTTCCGACTGCTGTTGCCTGCTTGGTCGTTGTGGTGTGCTTTTTGACCAATCCGAAGGAGCCTTCCGCTGATGATATCTTTCATCGGGACGGGTATACTATACTGGAGCAGAAGCAGATTCCTTTGACCCTCACTATTTCCAAGGACCAATTGCCGGATGATATTTATACCAATGAAGGATATGAGTTTGCACCGGAAGAGGTGGTTGCCTATCGTTCGGATACCACAACTATCTATCTGGCTTCTGCCATGCTTTCTAATGAAAGTGATGAATTATTGTATTTTAGTTTTGACTGTGCCTTCGATTTGCCGAATTATAACTATGGAAGCTTGATTACTTCACTCTATGTCAATGTGGAACGTAACAGTTATAGTCACAAGATAAATTTGCTTAGTGAAGCTCTGACAGACGGCAGAAATATTTATCCGGATGCACTTGACATTCGGGGAACCGGTCCTGGCTCCATGTTCGTTTTCTATGTATCGAAGGATGCCCTCCAGTCTGCTGAAGGGAACATTATGATTGATATCGAGTGCAATCAGCTTACCTATGCGAAAAAAGGCTATGAAAAGGAAGCTGCGCAGTTAATTTTTAATGGAGACGGCACAAGGTAGTCCGAAATCTAACAGACCTGAGCAAGTGATAAAACTAAAGTTGAAAGTTCTAAAAAGGGAGACGGCGTCACCGAAGTCACGTCGTCTCCCGACCGTTCACTCTTTCAATTTTCCATTAGTAATTCTCAGCATGCACTTCAAAGTAACTCTGAGGATGTGCACAAACCGGGCAAACCACAGGAGCCTTTGTACCTACTACGATATGACCGCAGTTACGGCACTCCCAAACCTGTACGCTGCTCTTTTCAAATACAGCCTTGGTCTCTACATTGTGAAGTAATGCACGGTATCTTTCCTCATGTGCCTTCTCAACTGCTGCTACACCGCGGAATTTGGCTGCCAGTTCCGGGAAGCCTTCCTCCTCTGCTTCGCGTGCCATTCTGTCATACATATCGGTCCACTCATAATTCTCACCATTGGCTGCTGCTGCCAGATTTGATGCAGTATCACCCAATTCACCTAATTCCTTGAACCAAAGCTTAGCATGTTCCTTTTCATTGTCAGCTGTCTTTAAGAACAAAGCTGCAATCTGCTCATAGCCCTCTTTTTTGGCAACGGATGCAAAATAAGTGTATTTATTTCTTGCCTGAGATTCACCTGAAAATGCCTCCATTAAATTTTTTTCTGTTTTTGTTCCAGCATATTTGTTTGCCATATGATGTATCCTCCCTAAACTATTATTTTTATAGACGTTTGCGAAACTCGGTAGTTTCGCAAACGTCTACTATTATTTTTTCATATTCACACCGAATCCGGCATAATCGTATATTATGCGTTCTCCACCTGCACCTGACAGATCCGCATGCTTGCTAAAGCATTATTGTGGCTTTCCGGGGTCACCCCAGCACAACAGGCCGCATCCACGATAATCGGCACCTCCGGCAAAAATGCCTTGGCCAACATCACATTGGAAATCACGCAAATATCCGTGCACAAACCCACAAAAGTAATGGAAGAAATCGCTTCCTCCTCGTGCATGTCCTGCAGCAGAGGACCAAGCTCCATGGAGCCAAAAGTCACCTTGTCAATGACTATGGCATTCTCTGCAAGAGGCTGCAGCTCCTGACAAATCTGCCAGCCTTCACTGCCGCGGATACAATGGGGCACCGGCAAATTACGGCCCTCCTGGGTGTCCATGTAATTATCCAAATGGGTGTCTCTGGTAAAAAGAACCTGTCCTTTAAAATTACGAACTTTCTCTACTACTGTCGGCACAATTGCAACCGCTTCCGGTGTGCCTAAAGCTCCGTCAATAAAGTCCTTCTGCATATCCACTACTATCAAAATATCCCGCATGGCTGCTCCTTTCGCAAACGCCTACATGTGTGTTACCACAATACTACACATATATTTTAGCATATCGTGTAAGAAAAGCAATAGCAAATTATGTGAGGCCCCGGGCCTCCTCTAACAGTTCCAGATTCACATCGGAATGCTCCAGTTCCCTGGAATACCGATACACGATGCGTTCTATATCCTTTCTTGTCAGTGTATGCTGCTCTGTCCACTTGGCTACGAACATTTCACACAAAATATGCACACTGATAAGAGACATTTGCACCTTGCCGATGATATTATCATCATAAACTGCACCGCAAAAGTATGTAAAAATAAAGTATACTAATAACTGCTCTAATATAATATCCAGGTTAAAATCCGGTACGTCCTGCCCGTTACTTCGAGTGCTATCGGAACCTTGCACAGCACATGGCTTAGTGCCACCCTGCGCCGGTGCTATTTTGCACCACGCCGCAAATTCCTTGTGTACAGCATAATAGCCCGCTGCCTTTTCGCCGTATAAAAGCTCCCAGCATTGCTCCAGATAAGGCTCCCACTCTTCACTTAAATGCTCCAGCTCATACAGTTTACCGAATATGGCCTTGGAATACCGGAAAGCATCACCGTCCGCTCCGTGAAATTGCGCAAGTTCCTTTTCAATGGCCTGAACAGCATGATGCAAGAACGCATCGTCTTCGTATTTCTCAAAAACATCTGCCAACTCAAACAGCTCCGCCTCCAAAATTATTTCCTGCATTTCTTCAGCCATACGCTGCACCAATGCCGCCCTGACGGAAATATCTAAAGAGCGGTTTTGTAAAATCCCCAAAATAACCTTTCTGGCGTCCTCCAAATAGGAGAAAAAGAACGGGTCGAAATCCTCAAACTCCTCATCCTCTCCGTCTACTTCCTCCTCACAAAAGGTCACTGGCTCCTCCCGGCCCAAAATAATACTGGCCGCCTCCGGGCAGGATATAGACAAGGTAATTTCTCTTACATTTTCAAATTCTTCAATATGTCTCGGATAATTGGTGCAAGTCACACAAAGACTGTCCTCGCCTAAGTGCTCAAACATATCACATAGGTTGTCTGCCTTCAAAAAGGCACATCTTTTACAGGCATCCTGTTTAAAAATTCCTTCTTCCCAGTCAATCCGTTCCCGCAACACCTCGCCGTATGCACCGGGCAATTCTTTGTAGCATTCCAAAGAAGCCTCATCAATGACAATCTGCCAGCCGGCACAGCAGGTAGCCTCACACTTGTCGGCAGTACACTTAAACTTCTGATAATAATCAGGCTTCACATATAACATCAGTCTTCTCCGCAAAATACCTTCTTAATCGCCTGCAAATACCCGTAACCGTACAGGGTATCCGGCTCCAGATAGCTGGTCTCTGTCCACTCATTCCAGCTATTTACCGTAATTAACGGTACCGTATTATGCTTGTCCGCATAGTCCTTCGCTTCTCTCAGGGCAGCCTCAAAGGCCTCCGGCGTATTATTTTTCATAACAGCAGGCCTGAATTCAAAAAATCTCGGATTATTATCCCAGCCAATAGATACATGCGGGAAATACGCGCCCTCTGCCTTCTGACCGGTGCTTTCCCACTCTTTTAATACCTCCGGCATAATCTGTTCATATTCTCTGGAAACATCTGTAAAATGTACATACTGATAATGGGTACAGGAGGCAAAGCCCAAAGCCTGAAATGCCTCCATCTGCCCCATCTGCAAATGACTTCCGTCCACACCGGATAGGTTAAGATTTGCATCTCCCCACTTTACCATCTGCACATGCACGCCCGGATGACCTGCCTTTCTCGCCTCCCGGTCCAGCCAGCGAAGTGCTTCCTTTGCCTGCTCTACACCGCCCAGACCGTTTATAAAGTTAGCCACGTCATAGATGCTGACTACAGGCTTCCGTCAATCTTATAATAGCAGGACAATCCGAAATACTGTTCAATCCAGCGTCTTCCGATGGTGTAAAACTGCTCAGCATTTACCTTGCCCTCCCAAATGGTTGTATCCATATGTGCATTTCTTCTGTCCCATACGGTTTTGGCATCATGATTTGCCCACATCAGGTAAAATTTCATCTTATCACGATTCTTGGCCTTCAAGAAACCTTCATTTAAGCAATTTTCCAAAAAAGGACGGTTATCGTACCAATACCAGTCGTAAATAAATACATTCACGCCGTGATCCAGTGCCGCCTCAATCTCCATCTCCATGACATATGGGTCAGCCTCATTCACATAACCCCAAAGTGGCTTCCTGTCCCATACATAATCCTTTGGCTTATACTGCATTGTCTCGCTGATATTCTTGACCGTCTGCCATTCTCCGATACCCTCCGGCCAGAAGATCCTGGTTCTCTCTTCATCCCCCGTGTACGCCGGCCAGATGTAAGCTGCAATATCATATTTTTTCATAACGCTCCTCCTAAATAATCTCTGTAATTATGCTGCACCTTTTGCATATATTCTTCATTGTCCTTAAAATACATACTAATTTTTTATGATTCTAACATAATATGAATGAAACTGCAATATGTCCAAATTACTAATTTGCCCGAAATAACACAACACCGGGTGAGCATCCACTCACCCGGTGTAATATTTCCTATTCATTCCGCAGCCTAACTACTGTTGAAAACTTATGCATGCTTATGAAACACATGAAAGCCATGAAAAACTAAACAAACAGCGGCTTCAACGCCTCAGCAAGTACTGCCTTCTGTGCTTCTGCCTCTGCAAGATCCTTGCCGAGAGTGGTAAAGTATGCCTTAATCTTCGGCTCTGTACCGGAAGGACGAACCACTACGGTTGCACCGCCTTCCAGCGCGTAAATCAAAACGTTTGCTGCCGGCAGACCGGTTTCTTCCGGTTTCCTATAATCGGTAACCTTCACCACGGCAAAACCACCGATTTCCTTTGGCGGATTCTCACGAAGGTCATTCATAATACCGGCCATCTTGTCCATACCGGAAAGACCCGGGAATTCAAAGCTGTCCACCTTATTGAGGTAACGGCCGTACTGCGCATAAATCTCCTCTAAGCGCTGCTTAATGGAAGAACCGATACTGCGGTAGTAAGCTGCCATTTCGCAAATCAGCATAGAACCGATAATGGCATCCTTATCACGTACATACGGACCATCCAGATATCCGTAGCTCTCTTCAAAGCCAAAGATAAAACGCTCAACCTCACCGGCTGCCTCTAAGCCTGCAATCTGGTCGCCAATCCACTTAAAGCCTGTAAGAACACTTCTAAGCTCAACACCGTAATTAGCTGCCACAGCGTCTGCCAAAGGAGTAGAAACGATAGACTTCACTGCTACAGGGTTTGCCGGCATAGTGCCATTCTCGATACGGCCTGCACAAATGTAATCTAATAGCAGAACACCAACTTCATTACCGGTAACAAGCTGGTATGTACCGTCCGGACACTTAATAGCGATACCAACACGGTCTGCATCAGGGTCCGTCGCCAGCATCAGGTCTGCATCTTCCTTCTGTGCCAATTCCAGACCCAGACGAAGTGCTTCAAAAATCTCAGGGTTCGGATAAGGGCAAGTCGGGAAATTGCCATCCGGATACTGCTGCTCCGGAACAATGGTAACATCCTCAATACCGATATCCTTTAAAATACGCATAACCGGCACCAGACCGGAACCGTTTAACGGAGAGTAAACAAGCTTTAAACCTGCAGTCTTGCAAAGACCCGGCCGAACACTGCGTGCCTCGATAGCTTCGTAAAGAGCTTCCTTGCAATCATCACCTACATATTCAATAAGTCCTGCTGCCATACCTTCTTCAAAGCTCATTAACTTCGCGCCGGTCAGTATGTCTGTCTTCTGAATCTCAGCGTAAACAATATCCGCTGCTTCATCCGTCATCTGACAGCCGTCAGGACCGTAAGCCTTATAACCATTGTACTTGGCAGGGTTGTGAGAAGCTGTCACCATAATACCTGCATTGGCCTCATAGAAACGAGTCGCAAAGCTCAGTGCAGGAACCGGCATCAACGCGTCATAAATGCGAACTTTAATGCCATTTGCAGCCAATACACAAGCAGCTGTTTTTGCAAAAACATCACTGTTAATACGGCTGTCATAGCTGATTGCCACCAATTGATTGCCACCCTGAGTCTTTACCCAGTTGGCAAGTCCCTGAGTAGCCTGACGTACAACATAAATATTCATACGGTTTGTACCGGCACCTAATACGCCACGCAAACCTGCAGTACCAAATGCCAAAGAAACCGCAAAACGGTCTTTAATCTCTTCCTCATTGCCGGCAATAGCCTCCAGTTCAGCCTTTAAAGCGGCGTCTTCCAGGTCTGCCTCCAGCCAGCGTTTGTAATCATCCATGTACATAATGTCACCTAACCTTTTACATATTATGGAAACTTAGTAATTTCCACTAAAATAAGTATACGCTATTACCAAAGCATACGTCAAGGGGTGCCGGAAAGATTTCAGGAACCGTCCGAAGCCACAGCTCGCCGATAATGCCTGCCACCTACAAAAGCCGGCACCGCACCACAATTCGACGGGTACCGTCTCCGGTACAGGTAAATAATGTCAAATCCCAATCCCCTCTTTTTACCGCCACTACCGCCTCTGCATTTAATATTTCCTGCCCGGTTACTTCGTAGATAAATACATTGCCCTCCATATCTGTGAAAACCACCTGTTCTCCTTCCTTAAGCTCAGGCAGACAGGCAAAATGTGCCCGGTAATTGTGTCCCGCGATTACCAAATCCCCGGCATAGGCAGAGCCGGCATATCGGCAAGGTGCTGACTTTAGTGCAGAATAACTCCATTCACTGATAACAGGAAGTTCCAACTCATACCCGGGAATTGCTACAATTCCGATATAGTCCCGGTCTCTCACATTTACCGCAGGCATATCTTTTTCTGCCCTTTCCTGCTTTCTATCCCAAGAAGTTTTCACATCGGGATTTGCATCCATAGACTTTCCAGCTCTTGTCTTTATGTCCTCACTATCTTCATGCATGACGCTATCCACCAAATAATACTCCAGATAACGCATCGTTTCCCTCACAGCCTGCAAAGCCCGCCATTCGCCATACAAATTATAGACGCCAAGAGTAAGAGCCAATGCCAGCAGCACAAGTCCTATTAAAATAGCAGGTATGCCTTTTTTAGTTTTTATGTGAGTTTTCATCTGACTCTTCCTCAGCAACACCCAGGCAACGTATGAAACCAATGATTATAAACACCAGACCGGCAGCAAAAAGTATAAACATGGGCCACCAATACTGCCCCGTCTGGGGCAATACGGAATCCTCAGTGCCCTCCGGTATTTCAGGCACTTCCGACGTTTCAGGCTTCCCCGGTTCTTCCGGTCCCTCGGGTGTTTCGGGCTCTTCCGGTGTCTCAGGCCGGACCATATATTTGATATAAGCCGTCACTTCATAAAGCCAGCCACCGTCCTCTTCCTCCAAAAGGGGAAGCTGCACCGGAAACGGTTGTGTTGTGTACTCCTTCCCACCCTGCGTATGAAGGGAGCCGCTCACCAAATACCATCCCTGCTCCAGTTTCCTCTCGCCGCCCGGAAAAGATAATTCTCCCCGGACATCGGTCTTTCCCCCGGCTGCAGGGGAAATATCGTTCTGAAGCACGTACTCCTCCATCATAAACGCCATGCTTCTCCAATCCGCCTCATTGCCTCCCCCAAAATTGTCCTGAAATTGTTTAAAATCCTTGGTAAAGGTCACTTCTCCATATTCATCTACTGTGGCTATAAAATAGATTTCAAACGAAGCCCCAACCACTGCGGTTTCGCCATCCTGAAAGCACAAGGTTAAGCTGACCGCTTTCTCGGTATCTATATTTTCTGCCGCCTCCTCCCTCTCAGTATCCACATTTTCTGCTGTCGAATCCTCACTCTCAGTATCTACATTTTCTGCTGTCGAATCCTCACTCTCAGTATCTACATTTTCTGCTGTCGAATTCTCACTCTCAATATTCACATTTCCTGCCGCCAATGCCGGTACAGGCAACATATACACTGACATCCATACTGCAAGCAGGATACCGATAGTTCCCTTAAAAACAAAATAAAAACAATCCCTAAAGCGCTTCATAGACGTCACCTCCCCTTTCCCCCGATTGCTTTCGTTTCCTCCGGATTGTCAACACGGTGCCCCTGCACCAGCATACGGTGGGTATTGATGCCGTATGGGGTACAGGTAAATAGGGTACAGAGATCTTTTCCCTCCACAATCTGTAGCGCCTCCGTTTCCTGCGGCTCCACAATCAAAATTCGGTCAACCTCATAGGTCAATACTTCATCCAACACACGAAGCATAAACAAATCTCCCACTTCCACTTTATCCAAATCCGTAAATAATTTTGCGCTGGGCAGGCCACGATGTCCCGATATTACACAATGGGTGCTTTCTCCGCCAACCGGCAGACTGGTCCATTCCAGATGCCCCACCGCAATCTGCAGCACGGATTCTTCCGTCCCGTGATAAATAGGCAGCACACAATTGATGTCCGGTATCTCAATATAACCCATTACACCGGTTCCCGAAACATTTAAAAGGCTCTCGTACTCTGCCTTTTGCTCCTCCTTAAGATGATAAAGAGTACCTTGCTCCGACAGGGATTGATTGTATGCCTCCGCGGCCGCCCAAAGCTCATCATACTGATGTGCATCCATGTTGGCTACTTTCTCTACATAATTGGCAATGGCCCTGGATTGGGTCAAAGAATTCCAATAATCGCTTATGGAAGGATACAGCAGCAAGGACAGCCCTGCAATCAATATCAGTATTAAAATGATAGTGGTGAATTTTCCTGATTTCTTCTTCATGCAAGCCTCTCCTTGCCGCTGCAGACCGGGAAGAAAACCTTCGGCGGTCATACAGCGAATACATAATATTTTCTTTAAATTACCATGCAGCTATTAACCTGCCATACGGCGCCTGGTAATCAGCAGCACAACCGCACCAAGTACCAGAACCGCACCTATCATGTAGAAAATTGTGGTACCGATACCACCGGTTTCCGGCAAGGTGGCACCTGCATTATTTTCCACAACAATTGCATCTGCGCCATTTACCGTAATGACTGTTTCTGCGCTGACTGTGTCACTTTTTTCCTTATGAGCAGCACTGATAACCACCTCAACCGGCTCCTTCAGCAAATTGTATCCTGCCGGCGCTTTGATTTCTTCCAGATAATAAGTGCCGTGGTCCAGACCCAATACCTTAAATAAACCGTCCGTGCCGGAAATCAATGTGCTTGCAGCATTCTTATCCTCTGTCCAGCTGCTAACTCTGCCGTCACTGTCCACCGTCACGTACTCCTTTGTCACATTTACAGTACTGTCCGCATTGCCGCCTTCCGCACCACCGGTGCCTTCGCCGGTATTGCCAGAATCGCCGCCAGTGCCCTCACCACCGGCTTCCCCTGCATTGTCACCGGAAGCGTTATCGGTACTGCTGCTGATTTCACGGTACAGCACAAACCGGGCATCTGCCAGCTTTTTGGTATTGTCCTTGCCGTCTACCTTAGTTACATCCAGCTCATAAGTAAATACCCAAACCGTATCTTCTTCGGTCTGGCCCAAATCGCCTTCCCCGCCTGCATTGGGATTATTGGAATACTGTAAATATACACTGTTCTTATTATCATCCTGATTGCCTACCACTGCGTTTTCATTCAAATGCGCGTCATAGATTACTTCTACCACTGCACCGTCAGATAAATCCACGCCTGCCACCTTGATATTAT
>JAFTXF010000163.1 GCA_017461685.1 Lachnospiraceae bacterium | reverse complement strand
TATATATTTATCGCAGCCTGCAGGCCACCACCTGCAGGCCATTTTTTTACCCTAAATTCGCGAAAAAAACAAACTCTGTTGCGAAGTACTATTGTCCGCCAACACCGGAACGAGTGTTGACAGCGTTAAATACGCAATTTTGACTATAGGAGGCAACGGAATATTGGAGAAAACATTGCGGGAAGTGTGTACTGCAATCAAAGTCTCGAGAAGAGCAGTGCAAGGCTACGAGGAAGCAGGCCTGGTATCGGCCACGGGGCATAATGACCGAGGGTATCTGCTTTATGATGAGTCAGCGCAAAGGCGAATTGCGCAAATTAAAATGTATCAGGATTTTGGATTTATGATAAAAGAAATAGTCCGAATAATTGATGCGCCGAAGGCAGTGCTTAAGGCTTCACTGGAAAAAAGAGTGCTGCAATTGGAGGCGGAAAAAGAACGTTTGAAGCATGTAATAAGGCAAGCATATGAATTGATAGGACAACTTTGATTTTGGGGATGGCGGTCAATGTACTTCATACAATAAGCCGTGAAAAGTTTTCGCTAAAAAGTAAAAATCTCCTATTCCCCACACCCCTCATCAGGTGTATAATAAAATGTAATTAATTAGGTTTTGCGAAACTCCGGCCGGCAGCCCAGGGTTTCGCAGGCACCTGGATATAATTAACTTTGCGGAGGAACACCAAATGAGAACCTTATACCGGAAAAATACAGCAAATTACCCAAGATTATCCACTGACACCATGTGGGTAGATTATGACAACAGTGTCAAATGTGACGGCGTTATCCACGAGACCATAAAGTACATCGAGGAATTTCAGCTTTTGAGAGAGGACTTGTGGGATCGTTTTGTACGTCAGTTTAAGGAAGAGGACGCGGACTATGAGAATGGCTGGCGCGGTGAATATTGGGGCAAAATGATGCGCGGCGCATGTTTTGTATATTCCTATTCGCAAAATCAAAAGCTTTATGAGACGTTGTCTCATACCGTAGAGGATATGCTGACTGCTCAGGAGGAGAACGGCAGAATCAGCAGTTATGCTTCTAATCACGAATTCGACGGCTGGGACATCTGGTGCAGAAAGTATGTGCTTTTGGGCATGCAGTATTTTCTGGAGATTTGCAAGGACGAAAAGCTGGCTGCGCAAATAACAAAGAGCCTGTGCGGTCAGGTGGATTATATTATAAGCAAAATCGGCAGACCTGAGGAAGGTAAGAAGCTGATTACAGAGGCCACACGTCATTGGGGCGGACTGAATTCTTCTTCCCTGTTGGAGCCGATTGTCAGACTGTATGCTATTACGAAGGAGCAGAAATATTTGGATTTTGCTTCATATATTGTGGAGTGCGGCGGCACAAGTGTGGAAAATATTTTTGAACTGGCGTATGAGGATGAGCGTTATCCGTATCAGTATCCTTATACCAAGGCTTACGAAATGATATCCTGCTTTGAAGGCATATTGGAATATTACCGTGTGACCGGTGATGAAAAATATAAGACAATGGTAATTAATTTTGCGGACAAAGTGTTGGAAAGTGATTTTACTATTATCGGCAGCAGCGGCTGTACCCACGAGCTTTTTGACCATTCTACCGTAAGACAGGCCAATACTAATAACAATGAAATTGCACAGGAGACCTGTGTGACGGTAACCTTAATGAAGTTTTTCTATCAGCTGACTCTTTTGACCGGCGACAGCAAGTATGTAGATGCTTTTGAAATCTCTTTATATAATGCATATCTTGGTGCTGTGAATACCGAGAAGGTAGTCGAACCTTCCATTTTGAGAGAGCATCCTGACTGGTGTATAGAAGCAGTGCCGTTTGACAGCTATAGTCCTCTGACAGCCGGTACCCGCGGAAAGAAAATGGGTGGACTTATGCTCATGTCTGACAAGCATTATTACGGCTGCTGTGCATGTATCGGTTCCGTAGGAGCGGGCCTTGTGTCCAAGATGGCACTGCTTACGACAAAGCAGGGCTTTGCACTGAATTTGTTTATAAATGGAAGCGTTAGCACCAGAACAGAGAGTGGTAATAAGGTGTCTTTCCGTATAAGTGCCGATTATCCGGTGATGGGCAGCGTAAAGATTGCCGTAGAGCCGGAAGCTACAGAACGGTTTACCCTGATGATTAGAAAGCCGGAATGGAGCAGGGAGACTGCGGTTTCTGTAAAGAGTACTTGCGGGAAAGCGGACGCAGAGGGCCAGGGCTGCAAGCATATTTGCACAGAAAACAACATTTCAGCAGACGGGCATATTGCTGTGGTGGAAAACGAAAAGGGCTATCTTGTAATCGACAGAGTATGGAGCGCAGGCGATGTCGTCGAGCTGGAGCTGGATATGAGAACCGAGGCTGTTTATCCAATCCCGTACGGTCAGGATTGTATCAGAATTGATGTGGACTGGGCGAATAATAGTATGACATCATCCATAAACGAAGAGGATCCGCTTGCAAAGCATCATATTGCATTGCGCAGAGGACCGATTGTGCTGGCGCAGGAAAACAGACTGGGTTACAGCGTAGACGAACCTGTAAGCATTCTGGTGCAGGAAGACGGTTATGTGGACGTGACCTTCCCGAAGGAAGAGATTGCACCGTACAAGCATATTTTGGAAATGGAAGTACCTCTTGCAAACGGCAGCAAAATGCATGTGACAGATTACGCGTCTGCAGGAAAGCTTTGGACAGAAGAAAGCAAGATGGCAGCATGGATATTAACAGAGTAGGAAAGTAAAGTTTCCGGGAAATACAGCAAATGTCCGTGAAAGGCAGAGGCATTTGGCAGAAGGAATGTACCCGGTGAGAGGCGGTCAGGTGAGCAATGCTTACATATGGATTAGACAGATTCGTAAATCCTAAGGAGAATATAAATATTATTTTGATGAAGAACGACCTAAGCTGTGCGATACATACCCATGAGTTTGTGGAGTTGATTTTCACTGCCTGCGGAACCAGCGAGCATTGGATTGACGGGACACGGTATTTGGCCGAGCCGGGAGACTTGCTTTTTGTGAATTACGGCCAGACCCACCGTTTCAACGCATTGACAGAAGAACATCGGTATTATAATCTTTTATATACTCCGGAATTTTTCAGCGATGAATTGATCAATTCCGAGAATATATATGAGATATTTTCTATTCCCATGTTTAATGAATTTATGGATGCAAAGTCCGGTACGAAACGAAGCAAGTCTTTTAACGGCAGTCAGATACAGATGAATTCTTTTAAGGGTGGTGAGACCAGTGCAGCACAGATGGTGTCCTTCGGGGACGATGAATATCAGGGGATTATCCAAATTATCGAAGATATGCACCGGGAATTTACGGAAAAGGAAACGGGCTACCGGTCTGTATTAAATGGCTACAGCAGAGTGCTGTTTTCCAAGATTTTGCGCAAGCTGAAAGGCAGTAATGTCAGTGGGGAGGCGCAAAAATACATCAGCCGTATTACGGAGGAGTGCCTTGCGTATATCAATGCCAGATGCTTTGAGAAGATTACTTTAAAGGAAATTGCAGAGCACACTTTTTACAATCCTTCTTATTTCAGCCGAATTTTCAAAGAGCAGTGCGGGGTTAGTCTGTCTGAGTACATCAAGGAGCGGCGCATAACAGAAGCGGCCAGACTGCTGCGTACCAGCGAATTGTGCAATGACGACATTATGGAAAAGGTTGGATACACGGATAAAAAACAGTTTTATAAAAATTTCCGCGAGATATATTCTGTGACACCGGCACAGTACCGTAAGAAGATGTTATAGATAGGAGCAAGCAGAAAAAGTCCGTTTTTAGGCTGTTTCTTTCAGCATTTTTCAAAGTGTCTATAGGCTTAAATTGCTAAAATTGTGCAAAATTAACGAAATTTAGATATTTGCCAAAGTTTTAACAAATTTAGCTACACAAAATTGAAAAAATATGGTAGAATATATGCACTTGAGCGCGTAGCAGGCTTTTTGCCCGCTGAAGGTATGTGTTGATGTGTGTCCGGACATACCCTGTGCGCCAGACGCACAATTAAATTATATTAGGAGGTCATTAGATTATGGCTAAAAAGTGGGTATACCTTTTTACAGAGGGTGATGCTAGCATGAGAAACCTGCTTGGTGGTAAGGGCGCTAACCTTGCTGAGATGACGAACTTAGGTCTTCCGGTACCTCAGGGTTTCACTATCACAACAGAAGCTTGTACTCAGTATTATGAGGACGGCCAGCAGATTAATGAGGAAATTCAGGCACAGATTAACGAATACATCGTAAAGATGGAAGAGATTACAGGAAAGAAGTTCGGTGACTTAGAGAATCCGTTACTTGTTTCTGTTCGTTCCGGTGCAAGAGCTTCCATGCCGGGTATGATGGATACTATCCTTAACCTTGGTTTAAATGATGAAGTAGTAGAAGTTGTTGCT
>JAFTXF010000162.1 GCA_017461685.1 Lachnospiraceae bacterium | reverse complement strand
TATATGTTCCGTCTCGGGGACGTTCCCACTCCGTGAAAAGCTGCAGCGGTACTAAGCTCAGACTGCAGTTATCACCTTGCTTCGCTAAGGACCGGCGCTTTTCAAGGCCCCTCTACCGGAACATATATCACTTTCGCCGTCGGCCACTGAGTTTCGCTAACTCCTGAGTTTTCCTTAGTATGTGAAGGCTTAAAAAATATATTCAAAAAACTATTTTTCCGATTCTTCGAATTCGCAGGTTACGTAAAAGCCTTTGGGATTGTGCTTGATGTCAGTTACCACGCCTTTGCGTGCCAGCATTCTTTCACGGAAAGGATAATTGCCGGACATGGCTAAGGATGGGTCGATGGTGTAATAATAGTTACTCGGAAGTACCCCTTCGGTAACGGTAATCTCCTGTCCTACCTCCAATAATCCCTGTCTCTCCATTTTAAATTCCATACTTCGTTTCATAAACTCATTGTACCTTCTTTCCGCACATATTATGCAAATTTTACAACGCCACCGGGGTCTTTGCCAGCTTTTTTACATCTGAAATCAGAGATGTAGTCCCTAAAATGCAAACCGGCACATCCGGCTGTTTAAAACGGGCACGCTTCAAAGCTTCTGCAATATTCTCTGCCCAATCCGCTTCTAATCCTGCTGTTTTTAATACCTGCACCTGTTCCTGTCCGAACCTGTAATGGGGATTGCTGCTTTTTGTTAAAATGATGCGGTGGGCAACGGACTGCATGGCCTGCGCCACGCCTAAATAATCCTTGTCCATAGGAATACCGATTATCACATTTATCTTTTCAAGCTTTAACTGCTCCAACGCCTCCAATACATTTTCACAGCTGCTCCTGTTAATGCAGGCGTCTAATAAGACCAGTGGGTTGGAAGAAAGAATTTCTAGTCTTCCCGGCCACTCCAGCCACTTAAGTGCTGCCTTTACTGCCTCTATTTGAAGGCTGCCCAGCTCTTCTTCACAAAGGGCCAGCGCCAACGCGCAGTTTTTGGCCTGATAAGTGCCCAGCAAAGGAATTTGTATGCCTTCATATCGATTACGCCCTGTCACCACATCAAAATGCATCCCCTGCTCCGTATATACTATATTCTCACACCAAAAGTCCTTGCCGTACCGGAGCAATTCACAACCTTTCTCACGGGCATGCCGCTCTAACACAGCCATGACCTCCGGTGCCTGCTCAGCGGTAAATATAATCTGCCCCGCTGACTTGTCCTCTTCTGCTCCTGAATCCCGGCCCTGCTCCATCACCGCCTGACCGGACACTGCCTGTCCTGTCATAATGGCCGCTTTATTTTCTGCTATTTCTGAAAGAGTACTGCCCAACTCTCTGGTATGCTCCAGAAAGATACGGTTGATAACTGCATACTTATGCGGCACATTATTGACATCATCAAAGGCTGCGCCCTTACCGCATTCCAGCACTTGAAATTCTACATCTGCCGCTCGGAAAAGCTCCAGTGCGACGGCAGCCTGAATCCCCATTGGACTGATGTATTCTTTACAGGAAAGCTTCCGCTCCACGGCATCAAATTCCGGCTTCACACGCATCACGGCTAAGCTCAGTGCTTCATCGTTTACAGGCTCCCCCTGTATTTGAAATCGTTCATGAAATGTCACAATATGAGGGCTTGTCATTAGACCCGTTTTTCTATGGACTCCCATAATCTCTGCAATCATTTTGGCCACGGAGCCCTTGCCCTTACTGCCTGTAACTAATGCTGTAGGGATTCCCGCTCTTTTTGCGATAATGGCCTTAGACAATCCCGGATTACGCTTCTCGCAGTCCGGTGCGGCATAATCCAGATACGGTTCTGCCTTTAGATAAGAAGCATACACATAATCAACGGCCTGCTCCACCGTCATGCTTTCCTCTGTAATATCACTCTCTTTGATAGTGCTCTCTGCGATAGTGCTCCCTGTGATTTTGCTATCTGCGATATTTTCTTCTAATATATTTTTCTCTGACATATTTATGTATAATCTCCCAAAATCGTATCCAAAATAGCCCCGGCTACATTTACACCGGTGGCACGCTCCATACCCTCAATGCCCGGCATCACATTAATTTCACAAAAATACGGCTTATCCCTGCCGAAAAGCAAATCAATCCCCAGAAAATCCAGACCGGTCTGTGCATAAATATCTTTGGACGCCTGCCTGATGTGATCATCAATAGGGTACTCCCTGACGCCGGCCCCCAATGCTACATTGGCCTTAAACCCGCTAACCGCTTCCCTGGTCATACAGGCAATGACTTCTCCACGAATACTGTAAAAGCGGATATCCCTGCCGTAGCTGCTGCCAATATACTCTTCAAACAAATATTCCTTGTCTGTCGGATATTGCTTCCCCAGCGCCCGAAAATCCTCCTCCCCGGAAATCAGAAAAACCTCTGCCCCCTGAGAGCTTTCCAGCCCCTTTGCAACAAACGGTACCCCCAACTGTTCAGCAACCCTTGAAAATGCCGTCAGGGCAGTCCCCAACAGAAACTTCGGCATATAAAATGCTTCCGACCGTAAATTGCAGACCTGTATATATTTGTTAATGTATGCGTTGAAAGCATCCGTATCATTATAAGTGCACTTCGCCAGCCTGCCTATGGCATCCTTGATATGACCGTATTTATAACGATTAATTACAAAATCGCAAGGTTTCAAAGGTTGCCCTTTGTGATAAACAGCATAACCTGCTGCATTCCCGGTTACACAGCAGTCGTCTGCTTTCTCCGGTTCTGCACCTTCCGGCCTGTCCACTGTCACATCCGCAATACCAATGATACGCAAATCCACATTCCGCCTGCCTGCCTCTTCCACCAGTCGGTTACACGTATACGCCCCTGTCATGCAACTGTATTTCTCTATAATATAACCTGTCAGCATCTTCCTTTTCCCTTCCTGTTTCACGACTATACCCATTTCATTTTATCACTTTGCCGGTATTTTGTATAGGATATGTTTCTTTTTTATCTCGGACAGTCCCGCTGTCTACCCTCTGCGCATATAATATAAAAAGTTCTATGTAAATTTAAAGAGGATTGATTATGCCACAAAGTTATGTAACCCTGTCTTTGGAAACCCATTTGTTTTTTGCCAGAATCATGAAGGAGCATGCGCTTTTTCTGGAAGCCGGATTTCCCTGCATAAATAACGAATGGATTGAAGATGCCGAAAGCTTCCGCCAGCAGTTTGAAGAACTTTTAGCAGAGGTTATCGCTATCAGTAACGGAAGAATTAACTGCGATATTCTAAATTCCAACGAATTGGTTACGGAATTTACCCTTCCGGCCGAGGAGCGGACTGCCTGCCTCAGCGGCGTCGCAATTGATACCGATCTGACCAAAAAGCAAAAAGACCTGGAAGCCTCTCCTGCCCGGGACGAAGACCGGGAAATTGTACGTCGTGTCCACCAATTAAATGCCCGCTCCCTTCCCCTGCTCAATGATTTTATTGCCTTCAAAGAAGCCATTATCAGAGAAATGGATACAGGCAATCTGTTTACCGCCAATTATCCGCTGCTTGTCAAACACATTCAGCGGGAAGCCAAATTGTACCGCGCTACCATCCAGAATCTGATGAACAACCGTCAGGTATCCTACAGAGAACTTCTTGGAACCGAAAACTTCTGGAACCAGATTATGATGGAGCATGCATTATTTATCCGTGGCCTGTTAGACCCTTGTGAAGAAGAATTAATAAAAACCGCTCACGAATTTTCTATCGACTACAAAGAGCTTCTGAACCGGGCAAACTGTCAGAACCGCCGAGAACTGCAGGCTCTTTCTGAAGCTTCTCTGGAAGAAACCTTAAAATACCGTGACTTTAAGGCGGCCGGTACGAAAGGAATCTTAAACTGTGAAATCGACTCCATTATCCTTCCGCTTCTGGCAGACCATGTACTCCGGGAAGCAAATCATTATATCCGATTGTTAGAGAGTACAAAACAAAATGGCTAACCCCGGCACCTTTTGCCTATGCAAATTGTTATATGCCAATTTGCATATACCAATTGTCGTATGCAAATTATCCTGCATAATGCACTAGCCAATTTGAAGGTAATTTGATACAATATCCATGACGACTCATAAATTTCGGCAGCGTCAAAAAGGAGTATATACACCCATGATGCTTTTTAAAAAAGAAACGATAAGTGATGAAGGCAGGATAAAAATTGAAAAGGCTGTTATCTCTGCGACATATCCTGTTCACACGCATGAATTTATTGAATTAGTATATATCATGGCCGGCGGCGGCAGCCAGTTTATTGACGGCAGGGAGTATCAGGTATCTCATGGAAGCCTTCTTTTTATTGATTACGGTCAGACCCACAGCATGACTCCAAAGCACAGCATGACTTATGTGCACATTCTGCTGGAGCCGGAATTTTTCAGCAGAGAGCTTGTAAACGTGGAAAGTATCCTGGACATTTTCTGCTACAATATGTTTTCGGAATTTTCCGGAAAGCAGGAAAGTGCCGTCCAGTGTGTCACCTTTCCCAAAGAAGAGCTTGCCAAAGTTGACCATTTGATTGAAATCATGCTCCAGGAATACGAGCAAAAAAATCCGGGATATCTTTCGGTGCTGCGCGCCAGTACCCAGACCTTATTTGCCTGGCTGCTCCGCAAAATGAATTCCGGCACCGATACGGTTCTTTTAGACTCCATGCAGGATGTGGTGGAATATATCAACGAGCATTTTACAGAGAAGCTTGTACTGGGTGATATTGCCGCTAAGGGATTTTATAATCCTGATTATATGAGCCGGCTGCTCAAGAAATATTGCGGCAAAAGCTTTTCCCAGTATGTGAAAGAAAAACGAATCGCCCGGGCCGGAAACCTGCTTCGGACCACGGACCTGCCTATCAATGATATTATGCTGCAAAGCGGCTACACAGACAGCAAGATGTTTTACCAGCATTTTAAGGAAATTTATCATGAATCTCCCGGCAGTGTCCGGAGAAAAAAGTAGGAATTCCCTAAAAAACCGGTCATGTTACCCCAATTACAGATTCTTTATTTTCTTGTATAATATTTATTAGACGTTTGTGAAAATCGGTGGCTGCCGGCCGACAGCCACCGATTTTCACAAATGCATAATGAATATTATACAAGGAGGTTTTCATATGAAGACGATCTCAAAAGAAGAATATCGTGACAAAGTGTACGGCTGCTGGCTGGGAAAAAACATCGGCGGAACTCTGGGCGCACCCTTTGAGGCCAAAAGAGAAGCGGTTGACCTGGAATTTTATACCCATGATCTTTCCATAGGTGCACTGCCTAATGATGATTTGGACCTGCAGTTGTCCTGGCTGTGTGCTGCCGAGCGTTTCGGCACTGCCGTAGATGCCAAGATCTTGGCAGAATATTGGGTTTCTACCATTATGCCAAACTGGGCAGAATACGGTGTAGGCAAAACCAATCTCCGTCTGGGTCTGGAACCCCCTGTTTCCGGCGGCTTTTGTAATGCCTTCAAGGACTCCAACGGTTCCTGGATCCGCAGTGAGCTTTGGGCTTGTCTGATGCCGGGCCATCCGGAGCTGGCAGTTCGCTACGCTTATCAGGATGCCATTGTAGATCATGCAGATGAAGGTGTATATGCAGAGGTTTTCACTGCTGCGTTGGAAAGTGCAGCTTTTGTGGAATCTGATTATGAAGAGCTGGTACGAATCGGACTTTCCTATATTCCACAGGACTGCGGCATTGCAAAGGCTGTCAAGCTGGCCATTGACTGTTACCGCTCAGGTCTTACCTGGAAGGAAGCCAGAATCAAGCTTCTGAACGAAATCCCGGGTTCCTTCGGAGGACAGCTGCGCTACCCGAATCCTGATAATGTTCCTCAGGGACCTTGGGGCTATGACGCACCGTCTAATATCGGACTGACTATTCTGGGATGGTATTATGGTGAAGGAGATTTCAGCCGCAGTATCTGTATTGCAGCCGGCTGTGGGGAAGACGGCGACTGTACCGCTGCTACGCTCGGTTCCATCATGGGGATTATCCTTGGTGCATCCAAACTGCCCAAGAAATGGCTGGAGCCTATCGGAGATGAGATTAAGACCTGCTCCTTGAACCTGAAATCCAGTATGATCCGAGTTCCGAAAACCGTTACCGAGCTCACGGAGCGCACCTGCCGCCTGATGCCGGCATTTATGGTAGGCAATTTTGATATGTATGCCCAAGGTGCCGAAATAAGTCTTAGCACAGGTGATGCCCTTTACGATCACCCTACCCGCGTTTGGACCATTAAGCCATACAATTTTGTAGATGAATATCCGGAAAGCTTTGAGACCTTTACCGGTGAGAATGCCATTATGAAGATTCAGGTGAATGTAAAAGACGGCATTCGCATCCGAGAAGGGGAAACCAGAGAGCTGAAGCTGCATGCAGAAAATATTTCTGGCTTTGTAGGCAATCAGCTGTGGCTGGAGCTTCGATGGATTTTACCGGAAGGCTGGAGCATTGACACAGGTACACGCACTGCCATGTTCTTAAATCAGTATCACTGCGGTCTGGGAAATGCCTACAGTACCGCTCATATTACTGCCGGACCTATTACAGCGCCTGTAACCACTGTTATTCTGGAAGTAGTGGCACATGACCGTCCGGGCAGGATTTACATCCCGGTACAGTTTATCTGCGAAGCATAAATATTTACCATACCATGTAAGCGGCAGAAGAATTTTTCTCACTGCCGCCTTTTTCTCTCTACGCCAGGCGATACTAGTACATCGGTCCGGTTATTTCGTAACCGATATACTAGCAACTCTCAAATATCACTCCGTGTGCAATGGCCGGTATGGTCATGCCCTCTTCGCTTCTAAGCTTACTGAGCAACGCGCCCGTTGGCACAAACAGCACCCGCTTCCACTCCCCTGCTTTTAATTTCTCCAGCACATAAGCAGACAGCATGGTGGCACTACAGCCGCACCCACTGCCGCCGGCATGAACGTCTTCTTTTTCCCTGTCATAAATAAGCAAACCGCAATCACTGTGCTTTTCTGCGATATCGTAGCCCTGCAAGGATAATAAATCAT
>JAFTXF010000161.1 GCA_017461685.1 Lachnospiraceae bacterium | reverse complement strand
CGTGACACAGTCCAGTTCATATTTCAGTCCGCGGAGCGTTACTCCGTGGGCTTTTTCATTCAGTGAGAAAATATTGATATACCCCTCCATACTGTCACGGAAGCTTATGGTCTCATTCTGCGCCAATAAAATCATACCCTGTCCATCCATGATATATCCCACTGCGCCCTGCTCCTTTAAGTACTTTAAAAGCTGAATATTGGCAATCGTATGCTCTAAACGACCGCCGTTAGCACCGTACAGGCGAAAGCTTCTGTATCCCAGTTCCAATCCGCATTTAACAGCTGCTAACATATCTGTATCGTCTTTTTCTGTAGGCAAAGTAATCACCTTATCAGGGCAGCTTGCCTGTATTGCTGCCAAAGCTTCCTTGTACTCTCCTTCCAGTGAGTCAAAATCCCCGATAATTAAATCCGGTTCTATCTCCAACACACCACAGTACATAAGTCCGCCGTCTGCTGCTATAATGTAATCCGAATCCACATTGTAAGGGAAGGAACCCACCGTTAAATCTCCCGCGCCAATAATAATACAGGTACCATTTTTCCTCGTTTGATTCATATGAAATCCCCCGTTTTATTCCTCTTTCCTATGTAAGCCCCTGCCTTAACACAGAAATATTTTCTGCACTAAAAACATCGGCCGGACATTAAAACTTTAAAATACATCCTACGACTGCAGCACCGATAAACCAGATGACCGGATGCATCTTGGATAATTTTTTGATATGCATCAACGCAAATACCGCTACAAACAGTATAAACGTTTTGAGCGCAAATACACGTCCGCCTGCTTCTTCCACAAAAAGGGAAACCTCAAATACATTCCATACAGCCGCTGCAATCAAACCTGCAACAGCCGGTCTGATAGTATAAAAGGCAGCCTTTACCCAGCGATTCTGACTGAAATTGCTCAAAAACTTGGCAACCAGCACGATAACAATAATGGACGGTATCGTAAGCGCAATACTGGCCCAGGCACCGCCCAATACCCCCAGTGCATCGGTACCTACATAGGTAGCCATATTAAGTCCCAAAGGTCCCGGAGTTGACTCACTGATGGCAATCATATTGGTTACATCTTCCATGGTAAACCAGTCGTATTTCTCCGCAAGATCCATAAGATACGGAATAGTAGCAGGACCGCCGCCTACTGCAAATAAACCGATTTTAAAGAATTCGTAAAAAATTTTCCAAATCAGACTATTCATGCTGCGCGTCCTCCTTTCCCTTTGCGTCTCCTTTTATCTTTTCATAGATAATTCCTGCAATTGCTGCCACAATAACAATCAACACCGTAGGACTGTCCGTAAATAATGCAAGCACCAATGCCGCCACAGCAATCACCACACAAAGAGGGGATACCAGACTCTTCTTGGCAAGGGAAATAACGGTATTTAACATCAATGCACATACAACGCCCTTAATTCCCATTAAGGCATGCTGCACCCATACATTGCCCAGAAAATTATTTAAAAACAGGCATAAAATCGTAATAATAAGAATAGACGGACTAATCATCCCCGCTGTACCTACAATGGCACCTGACAATTTCTTCCTGATATAACCTACATATGTAGCAGTATTGACCGCAATAATGCCGGGTGTACACTGGCCTACCGCATAACAATCCAGTAACGTCTCTTCATCAACCCAGCCCTTTTTCTCAACCAGCTCATACTTAAGCATCGGAAGCATGGACAAACCGCCTCCAAAGGTCAGGCCGCCAATCCTAAAAAAGGCCCAATACAATTCCAAATACTCTTTCATATCTCGTCCCTTCACGCACCTCATAATATAATAAGCTGTTGTGCGGTGCACCGTATTGCCTGTGCATGCATGGAAATATTTTTCCGGATAAAAATTTGCGCCAACTGCTCCGTTAAGAAAACGTGAAGTAACGGCTTCGCGTTTTTAGGAGCTGATTTGGTCAGATTTTTAGGAGGAAAAGATATTTCCATGCATGCACAGGCAACACGGTACACCTTACAACAGCTACATTATACCCAACTTTCCATTATTTTGCAATGTTTATCTGTCTTCCGCAATAAAGATTTCCATTCGGGACTGGATAATTCCGGCTACGTCTTCTGCGCTCTTCTGACCGTTAAAGTAGGCCGCAGCTTCTTCGGAAATGATTTCCATAGCCTTGTCAAAACCGTAAGAGCCTTTTCGATCTACAGAATAAATAAAGTCAAGCCACTTCTGCACCTCTTCCTCTGTTGCCGGTTCAATTACAATCTCCTGATTGTTAATATAAACGGTCTCATCATACTCAACTTTTTCTCCGTTTTCATCCAGATAATAAGGTTTTGTCTTAATGCTCTCCGCGCTCTTTTCAAGAGCCTTCTTCAATACAGGAAGCTCCCAGTAAGCATATCGGTCGTCACTTTCTGCAATCTGCGCTTCCTCACTGATGAAGCCTTTTACAAATTCCCACGCACCGTCAATAGCGTCTGACTTTGCAGAAATCGCAAAGGTTTCTATTGCTGTCACTGTACTGCCCTGTCCCTCATCGGTAGGGAAACCAACCGGGGTCGCAGGCTCTGCAAAATTTCGGTAACCGCCAATCCAGGCTTCATAAACAGAGTAAATAGCACTTTGATAAAGCAAGGTTCTGTCTTCTATATACTGTGTCTGCCAATTCATCCAATAATCTTCGTCACCGTATAATTTATCGTAATCAATCTCCTCAGGGAAGGTATTGGCAAATTCCAATATCTGTTTAAATTGATCAGAATTAAAATAACACTCTCCGGTAGTCTCGTCTACTAACTGTGAATAAGAGAACATCAGTGCATTTCTCAAGGCTGTATCCCTGACGATTTCACTAAATGCTACAGCCTCCGGATACTGTGCCAAAACAGTGTCCAGCTCATCCCAGGTAAGGCTGGTATCCTCACCGAAAATACTGGTTTTACCGTATACAGTCTGGATATAGAAGCTGGTCGGAAGTTCATAGAGTCTTCCATTGATTTCATACGCTTTAAAAACGTTGGTACAGTAATCTTCTAAATTGATCGTTTCATCCTTGTCTATCAATCTGTAAAAATCAGCCAGCATGCCCATACTTGCATAGGTTCCAATCGGGAGGTTTTCCGAAACACGAATGATATCAGGGATATCTCCGGAAATAATTTCATTATTTAACTTCGTGATACCTGCCTCATAATCTTCATAAGTAGTATACTGAGAATAATCCTTTATTAATATTCTGTACTTGTCACTGGACTTATTAAATTCAATAACACGTTTTGTGACATCAGTATCTGTATAATAGGTTGCAAGGGTAAGTCCTTCTTTATCGGGAACATCCTCAGGTGCAACCTTGGTAAAGCTTGCAAGCACATTCTCACCGTCAATAATATCATTATAAACTGCCACAAAATGTTCCCTGTCGGTGAAAGAAATATTTCTGATACGGTAAGTTGCCAAATCACTGTTTACATAGTCCATTAACAGAGTAACGTCCTCATCTCCGAAATTATAACCATATACACCGTTACTGCCGGACAATACCAAATCATATCCGCTGTTAGCACCGTCAAAGAAATCGTAATTGATAAGATTGCTCGGAATCTTAACATCTTCTACCTTTTCACCAGTGCTTAAATCTATGGCAGCATAGGTCTGCTCAGAATAATCTGCATTCCAAATACCTACTACCGGAAGTCCGTTCTTATAGAACAAAGGATAGTAAATATTTCCGGTCACATCATTGGCTTCCACTTTGGTTGCTGTACCGCTTGCCAAATCAACACTGAAATGGAAATTATCACACATGATATATATATTGTTTTCTGTCCCCGGTATAATGGTATTTACATAGAAATACTCCCCTTCCTCCAATTCGGGATTTATGGTGATTTCGTTACTTATCTGGCCTGAATTATCGCATACAATCAAAGAACAGTTTGTCTCCACAAGCTCCCATGTCTCCAGCAGATATTTTTCATACACCTCTACATACACCAGGCTGCCGTCATTCAGAATCTGATAGCTGTAAATATTGTTGTATTCTTCGTATTTGTCTGCCTCGGTGCCCGCTTCTTCCTCAGCCGGTATTTCTGTTTCTATGGTGGTATTTACTGCAGGTAAAGCAACTGCTGTCTCAGCAGTAGCAGTCAAAGGCACCGCCTCTACCTCTTCATCCCCATAACCACCCCAGATTTGCTCATTAATCACGGTATTGCTTAAAACAGTGCCGTCCATATCCATGGTAATATATCTTTGGGTATTGCCATTGTCAAAGCCTGCATTCACAACCATATAAATAATATCATCTATAATCTTTACCTGGTTGAAATTATAATAATTTATATTCTCTATTCCGAAGTCAACTTCCATGTCGGCAATTTTAAATACACCTTCCTTGCTGACCGGATTTTTAATACCCTTACCGCTGGTCTGACGTTCGTCATCGTCATCCGTATTTCCGCAGGCAGCCAACGAAAATACCATGATAACGGAAAGCAACAGTGCCAAAATTCTCTTCTTCATCATGTTAGTCCTCCTTTATTTCCTGTTATATTCTGTTATAGCTGAAAACACTCAAAAATCAGTATCAATCCTCAATTCTTCCGGCTTATCCTTCGGCTTTTTCTCCGACTTTATCCGCTTCTTATTCTTTCGATTATGGTGCTTTACGCCAAGCGCGTATCCGTGGTCCTTCACCTTTTCATAGATATGACGTACTCTCCATTTTCGGTGGAGCCACAAATACCATATCCAGCCAAGCAGGACAATCGCCACGTATGCAAGAAAAATCAATTCTGCCAAAAGTAAGCCTGCCAGAATATCCTCGTAACCTCTGGCTATATTTTCCCAATAAGGGAAGGTGATACCGCTAAGCCCCATAGAACGGGTACCGAATGCTCCTAATATCTTCAGTAAAGACATAACTGCAAAGCGGTTCTGATGCTCCATAAGGGCCACATTCCTGCCGTTACACTGCTTTTCAACCAGCCCCAGGGCAAATCCCGTAACCGGGTTTGGAATCAGGTATTCTACCGTCTCAAGGCCGTGATACTGCCCATACTTATAAAGGGTCTGGTGGGATACGTATACACAGCTTTTATCATTGCCTGCGGCATCATTGAAATGGCCGCTCTCACGCTGGTAGACACCTACCACCATATGAGGTGCGCCGCCAATCTGGACAAACATACCTACAATGTCATTGCTGCCGAATAATTTCCAGGCTGTGTCAGTATCCAAAATTACGCGATCCTGCATCAAATCACTTTCGCTGAAATATCCTCCGCTTACTAACTGTAACGGATGAAACTGGAAGAAATCTCCGCCTACACCGTAGGCTTTGGCCTCTGTGCGTCCAAGGTCCGTTTCCATGCTGACGGTTCCGGAAGCACTGTAGCCGTATATAACTTGTCTGGCAGAATTCCCTGCTTCTGCATCCGCTGTAATGGAAGCATTCTGCAGCTCCGTCAACAAGCCGTGATACCAGCTCTCTAACTGGAAAACAGTACTTTCCAGGCTGCTTTTCAGATTGTATTTTTCCTCTTCCGAGAAATAAATACTAATCTGGGCTGTATCCCCGTCCTTATCCCATTGTGCGGCTACCTTCTCATGCTCCAGCTGATTTTTCAGCACATGAGACACCGTATGTAAGCCTATAGCCAAAACAGCACTTATCAGGCAGCTAAATAGTAAAATCCATTGTCTTTTGGACAGGTGAAAGGAAATACGTTTCATAGGCCGCTCCTTAATCTGCCAGACGAATCAGCTGGCCCGCCTCAACCGGTTTGGTAGAGGTGGTAATTATATATTCCCAACTGGACATATCACCTGTAATTGCAGACTGTGTGTCATCACTGGCCAATACTTCAACGTCTACCCGCTCTGCATAATAACGATTGCCTAAAGGTGACGATTTCTGCGTTACAATTAATACGAACTTGCCGTTACTGTCCTCCCGGACTGCACTGTTCGGAACTATAATATCATAGTTAGCACTCTTCTGGCCGATAGAAATGCTTAAGCTCTGTCCGTTGCTTACATCGCCTTCTATCTGGAATACCAGAATTTTATTGTTAGCCGGATCGTTTTTGTCCGCTTTAATTTGTCTGAGTACTGCTGTTACATCTGAATAGTACCAGGCATTTTGAATATCTGCAATATCTCCTACATTCAGTCTCTGTGCCTGCTCCTTGGTAACGGTGACTTCCATGGTATATCCCTTGCCATCCGGTAATATCATGGCCACTTCATTTCCTGCAGTAGTCATATTTCCTGCAGTCAGATACAGGTTTTGAACCGTTCCTGCAATCGGCGCCGTTACATTGCCGCCTACAGCAGTTTCTTGCAGCCTGGAAATTAATTCCCTCTGCTCCGTAATAGCTTCTAACTGAGCAGACAGGGTATTTTCCTGTGACATCTGGGCCAGCAGGGCGTTTAACACAGACTGTTTTTCTGTAATTTTGGCATTCAGTTCATTTACATACTCCTGATTGATACCGATAACATCTATATATCCGGAAATCGCTGCAGAATGGTCAGGTCCTTCGTTTTCGTATGCCTTCCATGCTGCAGATTCTTTATTTTGGGCCGAAGTCAAAGCACTATCGGCGCTAATAACTGCTTCGATTGTAGTCTGTTTTGCCTGTGCATCCGCAAGGGCGTCTTCCGCTGCCGCCAGCTCTGCATAAACCGGACTCTGCAGATGAGCATTTAAATCCTTTTCCGCCTTCTCCCAGGCTTCTTTAGCTGCTTCCTGTCTGGTCTGTCCGTCGGTACCGTTTACAAATTCATTACCGGTACCGGAAGCAATCACCTGTTCCAAATCCGTTTTGGCAGCCGCCAAAGCACTTTCATAACCGGAACGCATCACCTCTGCCTGCTGATATGCTGTACCGTTCTTTATGGTATTTACAGCATTTTGCTTTTCTGCTACAAGTGCTTGCACTGATGTTAATGCTGTCCGGGCCGTTAATACGTCTTTTACACCGGCATCCACCTTACCTGCTGCTGCAACAGCACTGCTTAATGCCTTCTCAGCACTCTGTCTTTCCGCCACTGCTGCTTCATAAGCTACTCTTAATGCCTTGGAATCTGAACCGCTTTCGTCTTCCGCCTTTTTCTTTTCCGCTTCTACTTTTGCAATTTCCGCCTCATATAAACTGATTTCCTCATTCAATGCCTTAATCTCATTCTTTAAAGCATCAATCTGGGCTTTGAAAGTACCGTAAGAAGTAAAATTACCGTTTAAAATTTTATCGGTAGTCTCCGGGTCAATATCAGCTGCCAAGGCTGCCTGACGGTAATCATCTAACATCTGCTCCAGCGTCTTTTCCGCATCCTTCAGTTCAGAACTCTCTCCCTCTTCCAGATAGAGAAGTACATCTCCCTTTTCTACATGGTCACCGTTTTTTACCGCTACGCTTTCAATCACCTTACTGGAATCCGCCTTTACGGTATACGGGTCTCCGGCTTCCACCACGCCGCTTCCTCTGACCTTTGCCTGAATACTGCCGCTGCTTGTATACTGCGCTGATACCTCCGGCAAAGAATAATTCATAATTGTATTAGAAAAGAAGGTCAGTGCCAACATAATCACCAGAAAAACTATGATAGCATTTTTGATCCAGTCTCTTTTCTTTGTTACCTGTTCATTCATAATCCAGTCCTCGTTCTTTCTATCTCCTACCCTTTAATACCGCCCTGGTAAGTAATGCCCTCTACCAGGTAATCCTCACCGTATAAAAATACAAATAAGCTCGGCACCATATAAATAGTTGCCACCGCAAATGCCAGTCCGATTTCACCGCTGTTAATTTTACTTAAAAATACACTAAGCGGATGCAGCTCTGTATCACTTAATAAAATGAGGGGCTGTTCTACCATATTCCAATAATCGATAAATACTAAAATTGCCGCAGAGCAAATGGCACTCTTACATAAAGGCATACTGATGGAAGTAAAAATCTGAAACTCCCCTGCTCCGTCAATCTCTGCTGCTTCTATCACACCTACCGGTATACGCCGCATATACTTCGTCAGCAAAAATACTGCAAAAGGTGAAAAAATACCCGGCAGCCAGATAGCCCATCTGGTATCAATCAGATTTAACCAGTCACTGACCAGATAATTAGGCACCAGCGTAACCTGATAAGGCATCAGCATCAAAATAATATATGCAAAGAAAATAATCTCCCGCAGCCGCCCCCTATATCTGCTAAAGCCATAAGCTGCAAGGGCTGCAATCAATAGCTGAAATATTACAATAGGAACTACCAAAATAACCGAGTTCCAAAACTTCAATAAATACTCCGGGCTCTTTAGCAGTACTGTAATATACTGGTTAAAGGACACCATGTCCGGGATAAATTTTAAATTCACCTTCTCGGCTATGTATACCTTGCCTCCG
>JAFTXF010000160.1 GCA_017461685.1 Lachnospiraceae bacterium | reverse complement strand
CGTCACCAAGTCCGTCGCCGACGCCAAGTCCGACACCGTCACCAAGTCCTTCACCGGTTCCGGAAATGGCACTGAAGACAAAGGAAGGCGTCGACGTATATGTAAAGGAAGGCGATACATACAGAGTGGCCATGACCTCTGATTACAATAAAGCAGATATGAAGTTTTATATAAAGGGTTCAGGCTACAAATATACCGGCTGGAATACCATTGACGGTTATGTATATTATTTTGATGCCAATGGAAATGCCGTGACCGGCGAACAGATTATCCGGGGTGCAGTATACAACTTTGACTCTAAAGGCAGACTAAACAGTGGCTCCGGTGTGATGGGTATTGACGTATCCAGTCACAATGGCTCTATTGACTGGAATGCAGTAGCAAATTCCGGCGTGGATTATGTCATTATCCGATGCGGATACCGCGGTTACGGTTCCGGTGTTCTTGTAGAGGATTCCAAATTCCGCTATAATATTAACGGAGCAATTAATGCAGGATTAAAGGTAGGCGTGTACTTCTTCTCTCAGGCGCTGGATGAAATCGAAGCGGTAGAGGAGGCCTCCATGGTATTAAACCTGGTGAGCGGATATCAGCTTACATTCCCGATTTTCCTGGATGTGGAATATTCTAACAGTGCCCACAACGGACGTGCAGACGGACTGGATGTGGCCACCAGAACGGCAGTATGTAAAGCGTTCTGCCAGACCATTGCCAATGCGGGCTACCAGGCGGGTGTTTATGCCAATAAGACCTGGCTGCAGAGTTATATTGATGCAGGTGCACTGTCCGGTTACAAGATCTGGCTGGCACAATATGCCAAGGAGCCTACTTACACGGGCAAATACGATATGTGGCAGTATTCCTGCACCGGCTCTATTTCCGGTATTAAAGGTGCAGTAGACTTAAATATGAGCTATTTGGGATATTAATTGTAAACAAAGACGAGCTGAAAATCAGAAACAATATCAGTGGTTTGCAATTATCTATAATTTATAGAAAACGAAGGAGAAATTCATGAAAGGAATTATTTTAGCCGGTGGTTCCGGCACCAGACTTTATCCATTAACCAAGGCGATTTCCAAGCAGATTATGCCGGTTTATGACAAACCGATGATTTATTACCCACTGTCAACTTTGATGCTGGCAGGTATCAGAGAGGTACTTATTATTTCCACGCCGAGAGATTTGCCGGTGTTTGAGGAATTATTGGGTGACGGCAGTCAGCTGGGGATGAAATTTGCGTATGCGGTACAGGAGCAGCCTAGAGGCCTTGCAGATGCCTTTATTATCGGCGAAGAGTTTATCGGTGATGATAATGTAGCTTTGGTTTTGGGCGACAATATTTTCTACGGACAGAGCTTCTCCAAGCTGTTGAAAACCGTTGCGGAAAGAGAAAGCGGTGCTACTATTTTCGGTTATTACGTGCGTGACCCTAGAGAGTACGGTGTGGTGGAATTTGACGAGAACGGTATGGCTATTTCCATAGAGGAGAAGCCGGAGCATCCGAAGAGCAATTACGCAGTGCCGGGCTTATATTTCTATGACAATGACGTAGTGGAAATTGCCAAGAATGTTAAGCCGAGTGCAAGAGGTGAAATCGAAATTACCAGCATTAATAACGAATATCTACGCAGAGGTACTTTGCGTGTAGAGACCATGGGCAGAGGTTTTGCATGGCTGGATACCGGTAATCATGATGCGTTGTTGGAGGCAGCGGATTTCGTGTCTGCATTGCAGAAGAGACAGGGCTTATATGTGTCCTGTATTGAGGAAATTGCGTATAAGAGAGGCTTTATTGACAGAGAGCAGCTGCTTAAGCTGGCAGAGCCTTTGATGAAGACTGCTTATGGTAAGTATTTAGTGGATGTTGCCAACGGTTTATAAAAGAGGCGATAAAAAATAGCAGAGATAAAGTGACGGATTTATAGGACGAAAGCAGAAAATATCAGAACAGTCAGTTTATAAATCGGTAACAAAAAAGTGATATGCTCACGGCAAGCAGTCATAATTTGGCAGAAAAGCCGGAAATATAACGGTAAGGAATAAGTAGGAGAGCGTTATGGGTAAGATTACAGTAGAAACCTGTCATATTGAAGGGTTAAAGGTGATTACACCGACCGTATTTGGAGATAGCAGAGGCTATTTTATGGAGACATACAATTACAATGATTATAAGGAAGCCGGTATATCTGAAGTGTTTGTACAGGACAACCAGTCTGCTTCCAGGAGAGGTGTACTGCGCGGTTTGCATTTCCAGAAGGAACATCCGCAGGGCAAGCTGGTGCGTGCGATACGCGGCGAGGTATTTGACGTGGCAGTAGATTTGCGTGAAGGCAGTGCTACCTTCGGTCAGTGGTTTGGTGTGCTTTTATCCGAGGACAATAAAAAGCAGTTCTTTGTTCCAAAGGGGTTTGCGCACGGTTTTCTTGTACTTAGTGACTATGCAGAGTTTGCATATAAGTGTACGGAATTTTATCATCCGAATGACGAGGGCGGTTTGATGTATAATGACCCTGAAATCGGCGTGGAATGGCCGATTCCGGAGGATATGGAGATTATTTTGAGCGACAGAGACCAGAAGTGGAGCGGGCTTAGTGCGTATATTGCAAGCAAGCAGAAATAAGTAACTGTCTGGGATACTTGCATACCTTGAGGAAATAGAAAGATTTATGATTCGGCAGGCGGTATCTGTCTGCCGAAAAATATAATCCGACAGGCGTGAGGCTTGGCGGATAAAAGTGTAAACGAAGGATTTGTATCTATATGAAGGAATTTTTTGTAAACAGGCATCTCATCTGGAAGCTGGCACGGAATGACTTTAAGAAGCGATATGCCGGCTCTTCTCTAGGTGCTGTGTGGGCCATGATTCAGCCGGTGGTAACGGTGCTTATGTACTGGTTTGTATTTCAGGGCATTATGAATCAAAAATATCAAAGCATTGCAGAAGGTGTCAATGTACCGTATGTGCTGTTTCTGACAGCCGGGCTGGTGCCCTGGTTTTTCTTTAGTGAAGCTTTAAATAACGGTACGGCCAGTTTGCTGGAATATCAGTACCTTGTGAAAAAAGTGGTATTTAATATTAATATTTTGCCCATAGTTCGGGTAACTGCGGCACTGTTTATCCATGCCTTTTTTGCGGGTGTGCTGCTGATCGTGTCCTTTCTTTATGGATACAGGCCGAGCCTTTATATGATTCAGATTGTGTACTACAGTCTGGGACTTTTTGTATTTGCATTGGGGGTTAGTTATATTACCAGTGCCATCGTGGTGTTTTTCCGGGATTTGACCCAGATTATCGCTATCGGACTGCAGCTTGGCATGTGGGCTACGCCGGTGTTATGGGATATTTCCATGGCGGACCGTTGGAGTTCTGTGATAGCCTTTATTATTCAGCTGAATCCGGTGTGCTATGTGGTGACCGGTTACCGGAATGCCATTTACGGCGGGCAGTGGTTCTGGGAAAGACCGTTGTATACGCTGTATTTCTGGGTAGTATCTCTGGGGCTTTTGTGGCTGGGACGTAAATTATTTGACAAGCTGAAATTTCATTTTGCAGATGTGTTATAGGATTATTAAATGTGTGACTGTCAAGATTCTCTGACAGATTGTGCATAAAAAATTATTGCAGATGCATATAAGGGTGTTTATGAGTGAGAAGAAAATTGCTATCTCGGTAGAGGGCGTTAAAAAAGTATACAAATTATATCAGAAGCCTTTCCACAGAGTACTGGATGCGCTTGGTATAGGCAGGCACAATTATAAACAGCATGAGGCTTTAAAGGGTATTGATTTTGAAATCCGTCAGGGTGAGTGCGTGGGGATTATCGGTACCAATGGTTCCGGTAAGTCTACCATTTTAAAGATTATTACCGGTGTGGTAAATCCCACTGCCGGTAAGGTGACGGTGAACGGCCGTATTTCCGCGCTTCTGGAGTTGGGTGCCGGCTTTAATATGGAATATAATGGTATCGAGAATGTGTACTTAAACGGTACTATGATGGGATTTACTGAGGAAGAAATAACTGCCAAAATGGACGATATTCTGTCCTTTGCCGACATCGGCGATTACGTGTACCAGCCGGTTAAGACTTATTCTTCCGGTATGTTTGTGCGACTGGCTTTTGCGGTTGCTATTAATATCGAGCCGGAGATTTTGATTGTAGATGAGGCCCTCAGCGTAGGTGATGTATTTTTTCAGGCCAAGTGTTATCATAAATTTGAAGAATTTAAGCAGATGGGTAAGACCATTGTATTTGTAAGTCATGACCTGTCCAGTATCCAGAAATATTGCGACCGCGTTATTTTATTGAATAAGGGCGAGAAGCTGGGAGAGGGCCTTGCCCGGGATATGATAGATGCTTACAAGCAGGTGCTGGTAGGGCAGTATCAGGTAGCCGATGAGGAAAATTCTTTACTGGATGACGAGGAGATTCGAGCACTGGCGGCAGAACAGGCCGGAAATAGTGCACAGGCTGGTGCTTCTGTGGTAGGCGAGCATGGGAAGTTCGACACTGCACAAAAGGGGCAAAGTGCACAGCCTGCAGCTACGGGAGCAGGACAAGCCGGATACAATCCAAGGCTTCTGGAATACGGTACCAAGGAAGCAGAGATTTTTGATTATTATATTACAGACGACAAGGGCGTACGGACCACGGCCATTGTGAAAGGAACGGAGTTTACCATTCATTACAAGGTTAAGTTTCATGTGGACAAGCCGGCGCCGATTTTTACCTACAAATTCAAAAATGCCCGAGGCACCGAAATTACCGGCACCAATACTATGTATGAGAAGGCGTTTTTGGACAGCGTGTCTGCCGGCGAGGTGAAGGAAGTAACCTTTACTCAGGTTATGAGCCTGCAGGGCGGGGAATACCTCTTGTCCCTTGGATGTACCGGCTTTGAAGGGGACGTGTTCCAGGCATATCACAGACTGTATGATGTGTTAAATGTCACAGTTATTTCTGATAAGGATACTGTAGGGTATTATGATATGTTCAGTGAGATTACGGTGAAGTAATTATAAAGGAGAAGCATATGTTTGACAGAGCAGCATTCGCAGATACTTGTTCACAAAGGGCTAATATTATAGAGTGGCTGCCTTTTGAAAAAGGCCAGTCTGTAGTGATTCATTCCACCGTGCCAAGCGCGGTGCTTGATATGCTGCGCAGCAAAGAGGTGCAGCTGCAGGTCATGAGTGAGGCACATATTGAGAAATTAGCCATGAATCCGGGCAAGGGCAGTCTGGATTATATTGTGCTGCTTGGTATGGAGGTCAATGCTGAAATGCTTACCGGGCTTTATAAGAAGTTAAAGCCGGAAGGACGGTTGGTGGTGCTTTTGCACAATAAGTACGGCATGAGTTATCTGGCGGGCAAGCCTGCCTACGGTCAGCGATATTTTACTTCAGTAGAAGGAGATGCGTGTCGGACTAACGACATGGAAATGACAGATGCGTCAGCAAAAAGCGGCCTTGGACAAAAGGGAGACAGGCGAAGTATATCCGCCCAGGCAGGAAATAAAAAGAGTGCTTTTTACAGCCTGAAGGGTTTGGAAAAGCTGGTAAAGCAGGCTGGAATTCTTCAGTTTAACAGATATTACGCAGACCCGGAAGGAGCTTATGCAGTAAATATTTACAGTGATGATTACTTACCGAAGGCCGGCGACTGCAATTTGAAGGCACGTAATTTCACATATGATAGATTGGAAATGTTTGATGAAGCAGAAGCTTTAAACAGTGCTGTGAAGGAGGAAATGTTTCCGGAATTTGCCAATGATTACTTGCTGGTAACAGGGCCGAAGCTATCTCAGGTGATGATTCGCTATTCTAATGACAGAGCGGTGGAATATCAGATCAGGACAGAGGTTTGTCAGGAAAGTGGGATGCCGGAATCAAATACAACAGTGTCTGCGGAGGGTTTGCAAGACGGGGAAAGTTTACAGCAAGGGCAGAGTACAAGAACGATGAGCGCTGGTTTGCAGAGCAAGGAGGCTCTTACAGAGGTTCGCAAAACTCCGTTACATCCGGAGGGCCTGGAGCACGTAAAGCGTATGGAGCAGACCTATGCTGCATTGTGCGAACAGTATGATGAGGAAGTCTTTACCATAGTACCTTGCACGTGGAATGGACGATTTATTGCTTTTCCTTTTGTAAGAGGAGTTGCATTGTCAGAGCTTATGCAGGAAGCTTTGCAGCGAGGAGACGAGGATACAGTATTTACCTTGTTCCATATGTTTTTAAATAAACTGCGTTCCGGAAAGAAGGGCAATTTTGCTAATTACGATTTTATTTTCAGCAATATTTTAATAGATGGTGACCGGTGGCAGGTTATCGATTATGAATGGACTGTAGACCGGGCAGTAACTGCGGAAGAGCTGGCGTTCCGTGCGGCGTATTGCTTTTCTTTGGAGCATGAGGCATTTCCGTTTGAGGATATTTGCCGTATTTTGGATTTGGATAAAAAGGATGTACAGCGCCTGATGGAAAAGGAGACTGCGTATCAGAAGCAAATTACAGGCGGGCAGCCTTCGGTGGAGGCACTGTGCGCATCAGAGGGCGGTGATAGATACACCGGAGAGCAGGTGCTGCGTGCACTGGAGCTGCGCACCGAGGACAACCGGGTTCAGATTTACGAGGACAGCGGCAGAGGCTTTTCGGAAGAACAGTCTTATTTTATAGAACATGCCTTGACACGTTATGATGAAATGGAGCTTGCCTTGAAGATTTCCGCGGGTATGAAAGCCGTGCGCATTGATCCTTGCGAGGAACCATGTCTGATGCAGATTAAGAGGCTTTGGTGGAATGGCAAAGAAGAATTTCTGGACAAAACGATTACCGTAAACGGCCTTAAGGGTAAGGCAGGCAAGAATAGCTACGCTGAGTACATCTTTGCCACCAGAGATCCGAATTTTACGGTGCCACTGGATAAGCTGGCAGAGAGCGACTTAAGCCGGAACGAATTGAAGATTCAGTTGGAAATTCACAAAATATCTTTGCAGTTGGCGAATACTTTGACGAAGAGTATGAAGAGAATTATATAACGGACTAGGCATTTGCGAAACTTGGTGGCTGACTGCCAGAGCAATATATGTTCTGCTTCATGGACGCTCCCGCTCCATGAAACTCTGCAGCAGTACTAAGCTCAAGTGCGGCTTTCAGCCTTCTTTCGCTAAGGACTGGCGAATTTCAAGGCCCTTCAGCCAGAACATATATTGCTCTGGCAGTTAGCCACCAAGTTTCGCAAACGCCTGTATAAAGGACAAATACAAGGAGGGCCCATGGGGATTTTTTCTGCCATTAAGAGACAACAGTGTATAAAAGAATATCAGAAAGAGCTTGCTGCGCAGAATTATTCTTTCGAGCAGTGGAGGGCGGCACAGCCTGTTTTTCACATGAGCGAAGAGTATGCCCATGCAGCTATTTTGTATGCAGATTATGTACGGCAGGAGCCTGCAGCCGGTGAGGCGCAGGGGCCTGTCTTTTTGCCTGATTTCAGCCCTAATCGTTGGGATTACGAGGATTATCTGGGCGAGGCTGTATTTATTCGGGAGGATTTATACGTTACAGTTGATTGGGAGCATACCAGCAGGCGCGCCGGTTTGAAGCAAGTGATAGAGAGCGCGAAAAAACAGAGAAAAGCAGGTGAATATGCACAAAACGGTGCAAAATGCGCCAAATCAGCATATTGCACTGAGACAGTATATTGCTCTGAACCGGCAGGTTGCGAAGCAGTTATTCACGTCAGGGGATTACTTACAGAAGCGCCAACCGGCTTTGTAAAGTTAAATAAAAGACCGGGTATAGGCTTTTTTGAGACATCCGGAGAGGAGACCGTGGCAGAAGCAAAGCAGAAAGGGATATCTGTGATTATTCCGTCCAAGGACCACCCGGAAATCCTGCAGAAGTGTCTGGAATCTTTGGAGAAAACTACGGGGGATATTCCTTTAGAAGTTATTCTTGTGGATAATGGTTCCTGTAAGCAAAATAAAGCCATGGTGACTTTCCTGTGTCAGAAAATAACACAGGCCACCGATGGCAGAATAAATTGCCGCTATATTTACGAGCCAATGGACTTCCATTTTTCTAAAATGTGTAACATGGGAGCGGCTCAGGCCAAAGGTGCATATTTATTATTTTTAAATGATGACATCGAGGCGGTAGAAGCGGGCTGGCTTACTGATATGCTGGCGGAGGCTATGAAGCCTTACACAGGTGCGGTAGGCATGAAGCTTTTGTATCCGGACGGCAAGCGTATTCAGCATGCCGGCATTGTCAATCTGCCTATGGGACCGGTGCACAAGCTGCAGTTTGCCGCAGATGGAGAGATTTATTATGACAGACGCAACCGCGGTGTGCACAATGTCAGTGCTGTAACCGGGGCTTGCCTCATGATGCGAAAAGATTTATTTGAAAAGCTGGGCGGTATGTCCGAGGAACTGCCGGTAGCTTTTAATGACGTAGAGCTGTGCTTCAAAGCCATGGAGCAGGGGTATTACAATGTAATTTGCTGCAATCAATATTTGCTGCATCATGAATCTATCAGCCGTGGCCAGGACAATACCGAAGAAAAACGCAGTCGACTTTTGCGGGAGCGCAGTAAGCTTTATGAAATGCATCCGGAACAGGTATCCTTTGACCCGTTCTATCCGTATAATACAAAAACGGGCTACGGACTGTGCCATGCTTTTTTGGATACAGCCATTCGACCGGCCTATGAAGATGGCCTGCCGCTGGTGCAGGAGATTTCCGGTAGTGGACAGAGCAGCTGTTTATGGAAAATAGACAGAGCAACAGAGAAGAAATATTTCCCACAGAAGCCGGAGCATGTGAAATTAAATCCATGCCTGAAGGTAGAGGTGGAACAACTCTATCAAGAGTCACCGGAGGACATTCATGTAGCCGGTTACAGCTTTGTGGTGGGCAGTGATAATAGTCAGTTTACCTATACCTTGATACTGCGGGGCGAGGAGAAAACCTATGCCGTCCCGTTAAAACCTATGCGGAGAAACGATTTGGAGCGCAACATGCCGGACCAGATAAATGTGGGACTGGCAGGCTTCCATGTGAAATTGCCAGTGAAGCAGATAACAGCCGGTAAGTACCGTGTGGAAGTCTATGCCGAGGATCGGACTTCCAGCTTGCGATTACGGCAAAGCTCCAATGTGATTATGCAGATAAAGGAATAGACGTTTGCGAAACTCTGTGGCAGCCGGCGGAAGTGATATATATTCCGATAGAAGGGCCTTGAAAAGCGCCGGTCCTTAGCTGCCATGCATCCGAAGAAGCTGCCAGTGGCAGGTTCGTAGGTGAAGCAAGGTGGCAACCGCAGTCTGAGCTTAGTACTGCTGCAGCTTTTCACGGAGCGGGAGCGTCCCTGAGACGGAATATATATCACTTCCGCCGGCTGCCACAGAGTTTCGCAAACGGCTAAGATAAAGGAAGCACAAAAAGAGAAAGGCAGTAAAGAGGATAAATAATCCCCAAAAACTGGCGGAGGAAAAACGATGGATATTCAAATGAAAAAGGATATTTTTATTTCTTATAGAAATGACGGCAGCGGTAATCAGTTTGCCAACCGTTTGTGCAAAGACCTGGAGGACAGAGGCTACAGCGTATATTTTAATTCCAACGAAGGACGTTCCCATAGCTTTCCGGAGAGACTGAAAAATGCCATTGTCCAGTGCAAAGATTTTGTATTGGTTATGTCCAAGGGATGTCTGGACAAATTAAAAATTGAAAGTGCGGAAATAGATTGGGTAAAAGAAGAACTCCTGACTGCCTGGAAAAATCAGAAGCACATTATTCCGATTTTGCTGGAAGGTGTGGATATGCCTGCCAGTGCGGACGAGTTGCCGTCAGATTTGAACTTTTTGCCATACATAGATGCGATTCGATTCCCGGAACAGTATTTAAAATCACCATTTTCGGAACTGACAGGAGCACTGCTTGCCAAGCAGGATGGAAAGGAGCGTTATAAAGATTCATTTAACAATAACGAAAGGTACAGTTTAAAAGAAGATTTGAATGAATTGCTGCAGGCTGCAAAGGATGGTGATGTACGAGCTATGTACGAAGTGGGGCTGCTGTATTATTATGGCGCCACAGATGAGAGCGGAAGCGTATCCGGATGGGACTATGATAAGGCAGTTCACTGGTTAAAAAAAGTATCTGAATCTGACCATGAATTACGATATCACGCCGACAATATTATTGCCCGATTATACTATCTCGGTGCTATGCCGGGGGAACCGCAGTCTTATGAAAAATCCTACGAGTATCACGTGAAAGCAGCACCAAAGAGTCCATATTCAGCATCCAATCAGGTGTTTATGATGAGAAACGGTATTGGATGTGAGTATGATTATAATAAGATTGTAGATTTTTATGCAAATAACACCAATCAAAATGATGATGTTATGCTCAGGATGTTGGCCGAATTTCTGACAAAGCATGGCAAATATGCTGAGGCAATGGAAGTTTATGATTCTATGACGGTATTATCCCCGGAGGCCCAGTACAATATAGGTCAATTATACCGGGATGGAGTGATTTATGATCCGCCACAGCCGGATCCGGTGCAAGCGGCATATTATTTCCGGGAAGCGGCGGACAGCAATCATATCAACGCTGCATATGAATATGGACTTCTCTGCTTTAGACCAAACGGCCGATTTCGCAAGAACTTCCGCAATGCAGAAAAATATTTAAAAATGGCGGCGGACAGCGGACATGCAGAAGCACAATATGTACTTGGGTTTATGTATAAGGGCGGACATGTCACCAAAGATTATAACAAAGCAATTTTATATTTTGAAATGGCAAAAGAAAAGAGTAATTCCTGGGCTGCATTAGAACTGGCATGCATGTATCAGCAGCCGGAATGTCAAAACTATCAGCGTGCATACGAGTGCGCGGAAATAGCAGCATCCCGCGGGTTGGGAGAAGGGGAATTTATCCTTGGAAATCTCCTGTTCTGGGGCCGTGGCTGCGAAGCAGATATGAATAAGGCTTATGAAATGTACGGAAGGGCCTATGAGCATGGATTTTATGATGGGTTGATTATGCAGGAAAAGATTGAGAAGATTAAGGGATGTTGAAGGGATAATAACATCTTTTGTAAGTTTAGATTTATTGATTAACCTGTTAGGCTCTTTAATTCCGAAAATGAATGATTTTATCGGAGTACGTAGTGTTATATGGGGAAATCTGTATAAT
>JAFTXF010000020.1 GCA_017461685.1 Lachnospiraceae bacterium | reverse complement strand
GGGCTATGATTACGGCAGATACACTGCAGCTTTAACATGGTACTGCTACATTACCGGTAATGCACCGGACACTGTAACATGGGTACCGGCAGCTTATCCGGTTGTTAGTGAGAAACTTACTGAAATCAGAACATCTGTGGCAGATGCTATCTGTTCTCCTTATGGCGTAACAACAGAATAATACTAATTTTTCGTATAGATCGGAGTGGGTTGAAGTAAGAGGTCCCGGCTGTAAAAGGCCGGGGCTTCTGCTATTTATGGATGTTAATCTGTTGAGTTGTTGCGTTTCTTAATAGACGCTTGCGAAACTCGCTGTCTGGCACAGCATTTCGCAAACGTCAAATGCTTCTTAGTAGAAAGGAATACAGGCTTTGTCAGTAAAAACGGGCGAATGTTCTGCATATTTGAAATGCTTCCTTCATACCATACTAATAAAGAGTGCATGGATTACATAAAAATGAAAAGATTATTTTCCGGCTTTTTGGCAGTTTTTATTTGTCTGGTTACGTTAAGAATACCTGTAGCTGCGGATTTGGAGCTGACCTCTCCTTCTGTGATTTTGATTGAAGCGTCTACGGGACAGGTGATTTTCGAAAAAAATGCAACAGAACGCCGTTCTCCGGCTTCCATTACCAAGATTATGACCTTGCTTTTGACCTTTGAGGCACTGGAAAATGGCAAGATCTCACTGCGTGATTCTATTTTAACCAGCGAGCATGCGGCCGGCATGGGTGGCAGCCAGGTATTTTTGGAAGAAGGGGAAACACAAAATTTGGAGACCATGATAAAATGTATTGTGGTTGCCAGTGCCAATGACGCATCTGTTGCAGTGGCAGAGCATATAGCTGGCAGTGAGCAGGCTTTTGTGGATTTGATGAATGAAAAGGCAGTAGAACTGGGGATGGCGGACACTCATTTTGAGGATTGCTGCGGGCTGTCCGATTCGGATTTACATTATACCAGCGCCAAAGATGTGTCCATTATGTCCAGAGAACTGATAAATAATTATCCGCAAATTTATGATTATACCGGAATCTGGATGGAGGATATTACACATACTACGGCAAGAGGGGATTCTGCCTTTACCTTATCCAGCACCAATAAGCTGATTAAGCAGTATCCCTACACCACAGGCTTAAAAACAGGCTCTACATCCAAGGCCAAGTTCTGTATTTCTGCTACAGCCAGAAAGGACGAAATTGACCTGATTGCTGTGGTAATGGGCTGTGAAAACGGTAAAACACGGTTTAAAGAAGCAGCAACACTCTTAAATTACGGTTTTTCCGTAAGTAATTTATTCCGGGACGAAAACGATTTTGAACTGGAGGATATTAAGTTAAAGGGTGCATTACAGCAAGGCGTAGGTGTTGCTTTTTCAGGACCGTTTTCTTATCTGGATACAGAGAACCGTGATATTTCCGGCATCCAAAAAGAACTGCAGCTGCCTGAGGTGGTGGAAGCACCTATACAGGCCGGGGATGTAGCCGGGTATGCGGTATATTCGTTAAACGGACAGGAAATCGGTAAAACGGAGATTATATATACGGAGAGTGTAGAAAAAGCAGGTTTTAAGGATTACTTTATGCAGGCGATTACGTATTTGTTGTTTTAATAATGCAATTGCTGCCGCACATTCGCACTGAATATATTGTTTTAACACTTGCACTTTATTTGGGATATATGATATGATGAACAAGGTGATTTGGAATATAAAAACAGAATAAGATTAAGGCAGGGACAGAAGTGTATGGCCGGTTTTGGAAAATAGGCCTGACTGCCTTATGGAGAAAAGGATGATTTTATTAAAGGTACTGGTGATTTGTATCCTTGTATTGGCGGTTGTGTGCCTGGTTAGCATATGGCAAGCATCCACACATTTTCATAAAGTATACTACAGGCTTTCTAGTGACAAGATTAGTAAGCCTGTTAAGTTCGTGCTTTTGACAGATTTACATGATAAGACCTACGGCCCGGGAAATGCCAGACTTTTGCAGGCCATTTGTGAAGAACAGCCGGACGGGATTTTGATTGCAGGAGATATGCTGACGGCACGTACGTTGGAGGAAGGTGGCTATACAGAGGTCTCCCTTGCACTGATTTCCAAACTGACCGAACAGTATCCGGTATATTACGGACTGGGCAATCACGAGGCCAAGATGAGTTGGAGCAGGAAGTCGTTTGGGCAGCAGTTTGAGCAGTATATGAAAGCCTTAAAGGATACAGGAGCTGTGGTGCTGCGTAATCAGTTCTGTGAGCTTCAGGAAATGCCTGTCAGAATATACGGTCTGGATATGGAACGTATGTATTATAAAAGGCTGGAACAAAACCCGATGCAGGAGGATTATCTGCTGCAAAAGCTGGGACAGGCGGATAAAGAGTATTATAATATTTTGCTGGCACATAACCCCACTTACTTTGATCAATATGCTCTTTGGAAGCCGGATTTGGTGTTAAGCGGTCATGTCCACGGAGGCTTAGTGAAGCTTCCTTTGTTGGGTGGGGTGATTTCTCCGGCTCTTAAGCTTTTTCCCAAATATGACGGCGGCAAATTTACAAAGAATGGCGCTACCATGATATTGAGCAGAGGATTGGGATTTCACAGTGTGGGCTTTCGTATGTGGAACCCTTGTGAGCTGGTGGTCCTTGAAATTATTCCTTCCGAAAAAGCTTAGGCTCGGTATTTCGGCGTTGAGTATTAACACCAAAGCGGGCAGGAAGAAGCTGTTTCACCTCAATAATGAAAATATCGTCTTAAAGGAAAATAGAAATTTATGGCAATACCGGTTAAATTAGAAGTTTTTGAAGGTCCCTTAGACCTGTTATTATATTTAATTGACAAAAATAAAGTAGACATTTACGATATCCCGATTGTAGAGATTACCGCCCAGTATTTGGAGTATATCCACAATATGGAGCGGGAGGATATGAATGTTGTCAGCGAATTTTTGGTGATGGCAGCCACTCTTTTGGATATCAAGTGCAGAATGTTACTTCCTAAGGAAGTGAATGAAGACGGAGAGGAAGAGGACCCGAGAGCAGAGCTGGTGCAGCAGCTTTTGGAATACAAGATGTACAAATATATGTCCTTTGAATTAAAGGACAAAATGGTGGAAGCGGGCAATGTATTCTGCAGAAATTTATCTCTTCCGGAGGAGGTACAGCAGTATAAAGCACCTGTGGACTACGAGGAACTGGTGGGTGACACTACCTTACAAAAGCTGCACAGTATTTTTCAGGATATTATGAAGCGTCAGGAGGACCGTGTGGACCCTATCAGAAGCCAGTACGGTAATATCGTCCGTCCCGAGGTGGATGTGGAGCGCAAGACCATTTACATTGAAGAATACATCAAAACACGCAGGCATTTCAGCTTCCGGGATTTGTTGGAAAAGCAGGCCTCCAAGCTGGAAATCGTGGTTTCTTTTCTGGTAATCCTGGAACTGATGAAAACCGGCAAGATTACCATACAGCAGGATGATTTGTTTGACGATATTTACATAACATCGAATGAGTTTGTTGAGGAATAACATGGATAAGAACAAGGCGAAAGCAATTATAGAAGCAATTTTATTTACAATGGGCGAGAGCGTGGAGATTTCCAGACTTGCAGATATTATTGAAATGGACGTAAAGTCTGCAGAGGCCCTTTTGGAGGAAATGCAGCAGGAGTACAAGGATAGAGACGGCGGCATTCAGCTGCTTATGTTAGATAAGTCCGTGCAGCTGTGTACCAGAAAAGAATTATACGAATATATTATCCGGATTGCCAAGGCACCGCGTAAGATTACCCTTTCAGAGCCGGCTTTGGAGACTTTGGCCATTGTAGCCTACAAGCAGCCTATTACCCGTGTGGAAATCGAAAAGATCCGCGGCGTGTCCTGTCAGCATTCCATCGACAGGCTGATTGAGTATGATTTTATTCAGGAGCTGGGAAGACTGGATGCACCGGGCAGACCGATTTTGTTTGGTACTACGGAGCAATTTCTTCGAAGCTTTGGACTGGAATCTTTAGCCCAGATGCCTGAGCTTGATTTGGACAAGCTGGAGGAATTTAAAGAGCAGGCAGAGAGAGAAGCAGGGCTTCCTCAAGGGGTACAGCTTAGCCTGGAGGTTTAAGTTTACTATTGTTGTGGCATAACCTATTTTGGAAAACCATATAATTGGAGTGATACATAGATTATATAGGATGTTGCCATGAAAAAAATAATAATGATTTTGTTGACCTGTGTGCTGTGGTGGAACTGCGCATTTACGTTGTCTGCAGAGGGGAATGAGAGCGAGTTTGTAACGGTAGAGGAAAACTCGCTTTTTGCACAGGGAGCGGTTTTAATGGATGCGGCAAGCGGAAGAATCCTGTACGGCAAAAATGCAGACCTGCAGCTGGCCATGGCAAGCACTACCAAAATCATGACCTGTATTATGGCATTGGAGTTGGGAGAGTTAGATGATATCGTGACGGCTTCCGGATATGCGGCTGCCCAGCCCAAGGTAAAATTGTATTTAGCTAAGGGTGAGCAGGTAAAGCTTAGAGATTTACTGTATTCCCTGATGTTAGAATCCCATAACGATTCGGCAGTGGCGATTGCAGAGCATATAGGTGCCCAAATACTGGGATTGCAGGATGATTTGGAAAGTGTTAAGGCCAGAACGGATGCCCAGTCCAAGGAAGCGGTGCAGACATTTATTGCATGTATGAATGAAAAGGCCAGGGAACTACAGTGCTATCACACCTGGTTTATCACGCCAAATGGTTTGGATGCTACGGAGACATTTTCTTCTGAAGAGGGTGCGGAATTGGAGCGTTTTCATAGTACCACGGCGGCAGAGCTTGCCAGAATTATGAGCTATTGCATTATGCAGTCACCTGCAAAAGAAGAATTCTTAAAAATAACCGGAACTTATTCTTACACCTTCTCCAATGTGGAATGCACCCGCAGCTTTTCCTGTCAGAACCACAATGCTTTTTTAAATATGATGGACGGAGCACTCAGCGGCAAAACCGGTTATACGGGGCAGGCAGGATACTGTTATGTCGGCGCATTAGAGCGGGAGGGCAGATACTATGTGGCCGCTCTGTTAAATACCGGAGCCTACGGAAGCGGCAATAAAAGCAATAAGTGGAAGGATATGCGAAAGCTTATGGAATACGGGCTGGAGTATTACTGCAATCAGACGGTATATGAGGGAAATACAGTGACTGAGCCGGTTTTGGTAGAAAATGCAAAGCCGGAGCCCGGAGCTTATTATGCCATGACGGAAATTCCTACCACAGTCTCCGGTGATGAACCGATAGAAATGCTGTTGGCAGAGTGGGAAGAAGCAGAAGTAACTATAGAGCAGGAAACCCGTCTTACGGCACCTGTCAGCGAAGGAGATGTTGTAGGCAAGGTGGAGGTCTTTCTAAATGATACACTTTTACAGCGTTTCGACATCATTTGTGCCGAGGGAATTGCAGCAAAAACCTTTCAGGATACCATAAATTACATAATAAATTTATTTTTCTTATAATACTGTAAAAAAGTTTGAAAAATTTTTAACAAAAATAAAAATAACTGTTTGAAATTGGAAAAATATGTGATACAATGATACCATGCGAAGAATTTTGATTTTCAAGAAAATTCGCAAAGATTGTTTGTAAAACATATATATGTGGAGGGACTATAATGAGTAATACTTCTAAAGCAAGTGAAAGAATTCATGCACTGCTTGACGACAACAGCTTCGTTGAAATCGGTGCCCTTGTTACTGCAAGAGCTACAGATTTTAATTTAGCTGAGAACCAGACTCCATCTGACGGTGTTATTACCGGATATGGTGTTATTGACGGTAATCTTGTTTATGTATATAGCCAGGATGCTTCTGTAATGAACGGTTCCGTTGGCGAGATGCATGCCAAGAAAATTACCAAGATTTACGAATTGGCCGGCAAAACCGGTGCTCCTGTAATCGGCCTGATTGATTCTACAGGCTTAAGACTTCAGGAGGCTACCGATGCATTAAATGCATTCGGTGAGATTTATATGAAGCAGACTTTGGCAAGCGGCGTTATTCCACAGATTACTGCAGTATTCGGTAACTGCGGTGGTGGATTAGCTATTATTCCTACTTTAACAGACTTTACATTCATGGAAGCAAAGAGTGCAAAGTTATTTGTAAATGCGCCAAATGCTTTAGATGGTAATACCGTAGAGAAGTGTGACAGTGCTTCTGCTGCATTCCATGCAAGCGAGAGCGGTATCGTTGATGTAGTAGCTGAAGAAGCTGATTTGTTAGCTCAGATCAGAGAATTAGTTACTTTACTTCCTGGCAACTTTGAAGAAGAAGTATTAGACGAGTGTGAGGATGATTTAAACAGAGCTTGTGCAGAACTTGCAAACTGCAAGGGTGATACATCACTTGCTTTGTCCCAGATTTCTGACGGCGGCGTATTCTTCGAGATTAAAGAGAAATATGCTCCTGAGATGGTTACAGGCTTCATTAAGTTAAACGGTATGACTGTTGGTGCTGTTGCAAACAGAACAGAGGTTTATGATGAAGAGGGAAATGTAGCTCAGAAATTTGATGCAGTACTTACTATTAAGGGATGCTACAAGGCTGCAGATTTCGTAAGATTCTGTGATGCTTTCAATATTCCTGTACTTACTTTAACCAATGTAAAGGGTTATGAAGCTACTGTTGGCAGCGAAAAGGGTATTGCAACAGCAGTTGCTAAGTTAACACATGCTTTTGCGGATGCTACCGTACCAAAGGTAAATGTAGTAATCGGCGATGCATTCGGCAGCGCATATGTTGCCATGAATTCTAAGGCAATCGGTGCAGATATTGTTATGGCTTGGCCGGATGCTCAGATTGGTGCTATGGACGCTACTTTAGCTGCAAAGATTATGTATGATGGCAAGGATGCTGATACCATCAAGGCTAAGGCTGATGAGTACAAGGCACTTCAGACCTCTGTACAGAGTGCAGCAAGAAGAGGATATGTAGATCATATCGTAGCAGCTGCTGATACCAGAAAGTATGTAATCGGCGCTTTCGAGATGCTCTACGCAAAGGTGGAAAACCGTCCAGCCAAAAAGCACGGCACAGTATAAGAAAGGTGAGATAGTATGAAGAAATTTATTGCGCTTCTCTGCATGCTCACTTGTGTTTTGAGCATGACTGCCTGCGGCGGAACTGATATAGTGAATCAGTATCAGGCAGATAAACAGGAACTTACCGAACAGCTTGCAGTAGAAAGCATTATTCCTATGATGGATGAGGCCAGAAATAATATGTCTATCTTAGACATTTATACCTCTGATGGCTTTACTGCTGAAGACTGGGAGAAATCCCTTTCAAGTTATTATGGTATTTCCGTAGAAGGTGAAGCCTTTACCAAGGCCTTAGAGTCCTTTATTACAGCGCGGAAAGATATGGGAGAACTGG
>JAFTXF010000159.1 GCA_017461685.1 Lachnospiraceae bacterium | reverse complement strand
GCGGTGGAGGATGTAATGGTGAAATCGTACCCTTGATTTCTATAAAATTCTGTAAACACACGGTTAAGGGTAAAGGACATAATCACCAGTATGTTTGCCAGAATACTTGCCTCTTCCCAGGTGGCATAGATTTCGCAGGATGCTACGTTTTTGATATAATCGGTATAACGCACATAGTAATTCGGAGCGGAGGCATCGCTTGGGACACCGTCATGCACGATAATGTACTCCGGTATAACAACTCTGGACAAGACGATTTCGCCGCTTTCCGGTAAAGGTTTTATTTCCGGTTCCGGAATTTTGGGAGGATAGATACCGTATAGGGTATGATCCGGAATATTAATTAAAACAGGTGGTTCCTCCGGCTGTGCTAAACGATTTAACTGAACAACCTGAATAGATATTTCATCCGGAAGGATTTCACTGCCCGTTACGATGGTTTCCTCGTATCCGGGCTTATTTACTGTAATAGTATAGTCGGAATAGGGCTTTGGCTCATCCGGAGTCTGGCTGTATGCCAGCGGCGGTGCCGGAAGGAGGATAGGGTCTGTTTGTCCGGAGTTATCGGTCCGGAAGGTACGGGGTTCTGCCTCCGGCGCCTCCTCATATACGACTGTAACGGTGGCATCTTCCACAGGGATAAGTCTTCCGCGTTCAAGAACAAATACAATTAAGGAGCCTTGGCTTAAATCTGTTGGCATAAAAAACTCCTAAAAATTTACTTATCTTTATAGTATGCAAATGTGGAACATATGTGCTATACTAAAAAAAGGAAGTGAATCAAAATATTTGTTTCGGTACAAAGAGCCGGAATGGGTTGGTTTGGAACATTGAAAATTCCGGTATTACAAAAAGTAAGCTTTAAGGATGTGTAAGATGAGCAGGATAAGTGAGAGATTGCAGGCAAAGGTTACCAAATTATATATTGATATGCGTTTGAAGCGTATTTCTAAGCTGAATTGGATGATGGAGACGGAAGAGGCTATAGAAGCACTAAGACAGATCGAGCACGAGGATATTGCACCGGAATTGTTTTATGTGCAGCTATTGATCACCAAGGAAGCCTATGACGCGGCAAACGAGCTTTTGGAGGAAGCGGCAGACTGGCTGCGGGTACACAGTCAGGAGGCACCGGCTTGTCATGCTTATTATTTATATCTGACCACCCTTATGGGAGAGGATGAGGAACATGATAAGCGTGTAGCGGCCAAGCTTTCGGAACTGGCCAGAAAGTATCCGGGAATCTGGCAGATACAGTGGCTTTTGTATTATACGGACCGTAGCTTATCAGGACAGCCGTTAGAGCAGTATCATTTCTTGAAGCGCATGTTTATTAAGGGATGTCGCAGCCCGCTTATGTATTTGGAAGCCAGGGTCTTGCTGGAGCGCAACCCTACCTTTTTGTATGAATTTTCCGAGTTTGAGGTGCAGCTGATTATTTTTATGATTCGGCATGCCGGCATATCTGACAGGGTGGCTGAAATTTTGGCGGAATATATGCTGCAGCGCACAGATTACCGCTACTTATATTTACTGATTTTGCAGGGATGTTATGAGGTGACTCCATCCAAGCGTATTTTAGAGAGCATTTGCAAAATGATGGTATTGGGTGGCTGCGCCGGGGAGAAGTTTACCCTTTGGTACCGCAAGGGAATGAGTGAGAACGTGCGTGTTCCGGGGCTTTTTGAAGCATTTATGAGGTCCTTGCCGGTGGAGGACTGGTATTTGGACGGTGAGGAGCTGTCAGATTCCAGACGTATTCCTACAGAAGCCATTGAGTACTTTGCGCATACAGCGGGACTGGATAATACCCGTACGGCATACCTGTATGCCATGGTGCACAAATACAGGGATAACTGGTTTTCGTTATACAAGCTGTACGAGCCGTTATTGCAGCCTTTTATGATGGACCAGCTTTTGAAGGGACATATCAATGCGGGGCTTGCATATTTGTATGAACATATTCTGGATGTAAAGCAGCTGCCGAAGGAGCGGATGGAAGTTTTTTTGGACATCTGTCATACATATAAGGTGACCGGGCTTCCGATTCAGGCAGGCACTCTGATCGTGCAGTACGCACATCATCGGGAGCCGGTTCGTGTGCCTTTTACAGGCAGTGAGGTTACGGTACCTTTGTACGGACAGGCTTATACACTTTCTGTGGAAAATTACAGCGGAAGTCTTAGGGATGCCGGGGAGGCTTCTGTTCAGCCGATACTTAAGGAGGGCCTTTGGCAGGCGTTTCTGGAGGAGCAGGAGCTGGGCAATCTGTATTATCACATGGCCCGGGTGGAAGCGGCTTTGGAGGGACATACCCTTGAGAAGGTGGTGCCTCATATTAAGCAGGTGTTTTCTGCAGAAGTTATCGTGCAGGAATTGAAAGAAGAAGTGGCTTCCTGCATATTACCGTATTGGGATATTAACGGTGTTTATGAAGAGATTCTGGCAGCAGCTCCGTACGTATTTTCAGAATTCGGTTCTTACAGTAAGGCAAAAGAAACTTTATTCTGGAAAACCCAATATATGCGCAATTATATCGGTATTTACGGTATGCAGTTTTTATTGGACCATTATGACGGTACACTGCAGGAAAAAGGCGGTATTTTTACCAAGGCCAAGGCGCTTGGCATTGAGACCGGTATTTTTGCAGAGCAGCTGTTGTACGGTATGCTGGAGGCAGAGCAGTTATTGCCTCAGCATATAGAAATATTGGAATCCTGTTGTCAGTCTGCGGATAATCCGGAATTGGTGCAGGCATACATAGAGTTTGTAGCAGAGCGAAGTTACTTACAGCAGAATCTTTTGGATGCTGTTTTATTAAAGCAGCAGGCAAGGCTTTCTGCTCAGGGCAATGCCTTTAAGACAGCAGCCAAGCTGGCATATTTGCAGAGTCTTGCAGCCATTGGTGCAGGGAGCTGCGGTCAGGAGCTGGCCCTTGTTGCGGTGCAGTATCTGGAGGATTTGCTGAAGGAAGAAATATATGTTGCATGGATGCAGCCGTTAAAGGTGCTGTATCCGAAGCTGTCTGACTGGGAGGCTTTTCAGGTATTGGAATACCGGGGAGCGTTCTCCGGTCCTGTGTGGGTACGCTTTGAGCAGTACAACGAGGGCAGGGAGGAGCCAGAAAGCCTTCGAAGTGAAGTGATGGACATAGTATGTGAAGGCGTTTATACCAAAAAGTTTATTCTGTTTTACGGAGAGCGCATTTATTACGAGATTTTCGGTCTGGAAGGCACGGAGCATAAGCAGCTCGGACAGGGCGTACTGCAAGGCGGAGGAGCTTTTGCTCAGGGCAATGACAGCAGATTTGCCAGATTGAACCACATGCTTTCTCTCAGGGAGAAGCGGGAGAATCTGGAATTGTATCAGGAGCTGGAGCTTTATTACGGACAGAGTGCCATGATAGAGCAGCTGTTTCAACTGAAATAAATAGATTCCGGACCAAATGCGGCCCCTAAGGGGAAAGGCAATCAGAAAATATATTTATATCCTAATACTACCGTGAGGTTATCATGTTTGAAAAATTAGATTTGATGGACAAAATCAATAAAGAATTAAAAGGGCGGGGCAAAACCTACATCGGCTATGATTTGGGGGCAGGCTACGGTGAAATCAGTGTATTCACCGAGCAGGATTTAAATCCGGTGACGCTTCTTAGTCGCAAGGATGCTACGGTGTTTCATTTTCCTTGTATGTTAGTAAAACACAGAGGCAGGTTTTATGCAGGCTTCGAGGCACAGGGACTGGCGGAAGAAGAAGGCGCGCTGGTGTTTGAGGATCTGTTAGAGCTTGCTATGAAGCAGCCTACGGTTGTGGCAGGTGGGCAGCGCTTTGAGACGGAGTATTTGCTGGGATTATTTTTAAAGCTGTCTTTGCAGCTGCCGGAGGATTATGGCAAGGTAGAAAAGGCCGGCGGCATTCTATTTACTACGTATATTGACGAAGACCCTGCTTTGCAGAACAGAGTGTACGAGGTGTTAGCCAAGGCGGCAGGTCAGATTTTCGGCAAACGTACCCGATTATATTTGCAGACCAGAAGTGAAAGTATTTTTTATTTTCTGATGCATCAGGAGGAGAGTCTGTACCGGGAAGATACACTGATTTGCGATTATCAGCAGGATTATCTGAAAAGCTATGTGCTGCAAAAGCACGGTATCAGAGCCCCTTTTGCGGTAACGGTAACGCGTACGGATTATCCGGATATGCAGCTGATGCCGCCAAGGGCAGAGGAGATTAGTGTTGCTACCAGAGAGGAACATTTGGATGAAACCTTCCGTCAGGTTATCATGGACATAGAGAGTAAGTATGACTTTGGTCTGGCGTATGTCATCGGAGACGGATTTAAGGGCAACTGGATGGATCAGTCTCTCATCAGGCTGTGCGAGCACGGACGGGTATTTCAGGGTAATAATTTATACAGCCTGGGCGCATGCTACTGCCTGCGCCAGATGATTACACCGTCACCGGTTTTGGAAGAATATATTTATTACAGTAAGCAGGATATTCATTTTGACATAGGTCTGTACTGTCGCAGTCAGGGTACAGCGGGCAGCAGTGTGAGACTGGAGTATATGGAGATTTTTGAGCAGGGAAGCTCCTACGAAGCTTGCAAACGTACCATATATTTATTGCCGGAAGGGGAAGATAAGCTGATAATAGAAGCTCGGTCCATAACCGAGACGACGCCGAGGAGGCTGGGGATAGATTTAAAAGTTTTTCCTCAGAGAAGGGCTGGCCTTAGCAAGCTGAAGGTGACGCTGGAATTTACAGATTATTGTACTCTCCAGGTAACTGTGGAGGATATCGGTTTGGGAGAAGTTGTGTCCGGAAGCGGCAAAGTGCTGCGAGAGACATTTGACCTCAAAGAACAGTAGGAGGACGAGAGCATTGATTATCAGTCAGAGTTTGATTGCTGCCGAAGGTTATTATATTCCGCAGGCAGATGTAACAGTATATAGTGTGGAGGAACTGGCCTATCTTTGTATCCACAAGGGTTATGCTTTGGACAGTGATTTTGCCTGTAGTGAATTGGTGCATTGGATTTTGGAGCAGTGTGGGTGTGAGGAACTGGCTTACCGGCTGGATGCCATTCTTAGAGAAAATGGCGATAAAAATACCTTTGTAGAGACTATTTTGCGTTTTGTAGGCTATGTTTCCGAAGGGGAAATCGAAAGGATAATCCGGGATATTGCAGAGGGCCTGAGCTTGTCCGGCTATGAACGCAAGAAGCTGGATGCGGATTTGATGTATGGACGGAAGGAATATATGCCTGCCATTAAGGCTTATGAAGAACTGCTAAAGATAGTGCCTCAGGCAGAAACAGATTTGCGTGCTGCCTGCTATTATAATCTTGCTGCAGCCAGAGCACAGATGTTTTTACATGAGCAGGCCCTGGATGCCCTGGAAGAGTCTTACAGACTTTCAAGAAACGAAGAGACGCTGTTTACCTGGCTGGCAGTGGCCAGAATACATTATCCGGTGAACCAATATCTGGAAGTGATTGCGGGCAGAGAAGACCTTCATGAAATATCTCTCCGTCTGGAGGAGAAAATGAAGAAGGTAGAAACCAGTGTCCTTACTACAGGAGCAGGCCAGGAACTGGAAAAGCTGCGTGAATGGATGCAGTACGGCGGAGAAGACGGTTATTACGTCGCCAGCGGCCGCGTATTAAAGGAATTGTGCGAAGAATACCGGGAGTATTATTAATCCCGGTACTATTCTTTGTTGCTGAAGCGTTTATGCACATAAATAAGTATCCACAAAAAGATAGGCAAAGCGATATCTAACAGTACCAGACCGCCGAAAATGCGCTCAGAGCCAGGGAAGCTTACAAATGCCATGATAAGAGTAGCAAGGTACATGCCTGCCAGAATTATAATGGCCAGGATAGCAAGAATTCGTCTTGATTTCATGATAAAATTCCTTTCTGAAGGGATAAATTTGGCCTAAAGCCTATATTAATTAATAGTCTACAGTTTTTGGCACATAAAATCAAGAGGTGAAGAAAGAATTGTACTAATGAATATTTTGTGTTATGATTAAAAAAAGGATTTTTTCCGGAAAGGATGGTATGAATGAGCATTTTGTTAGAAAAAGCAAAATCAATTGTAGAAAGAGAGTTTTCCAAAAGGGTAGAAAACGGTGAGGCCTATAAACAGCACATGTACCGTGTGATGGAGGCTATGGATACAGAAGAGGAACAGATTGTGGCATTGCTGCATGATGTAGTAGAAGATACAGAGGTCAGCCTTGCTGACTTGGAGGGAGAAGGCTTTTCTAAGAAGGTGTTGGGAGCCATAGAGGATTTGACCAAGGGCAATCAGGTCAGATATTTTGATTATATTGAAGATTTATCCTTAAATCCTCTGGCTGCAAAAGTGAAGTTGGCAGAGTTAAAGGACAATATGGATGTAATCCGTGTAAACCGCATGTCCTTTAGAACATATTCTTTGGAAGACAGATGTGCCAAGGCTATTGATGTTTTAACAGAGGCATTATCGTGAGGACAGACATATGATCAGCAGAATATACAAAGTGATGCAAATTGACGGAGATTATGCACATCTTCTGGATGTGGAGGCTCCGAACAGTGATTGGAAGTTAGTTGCCAGAGCACTGCTTCCGGCAGAGATTTTCGAGGGCTGCATGCTCAAATATGAAATGCTTGAGTATGAGATGATTGACAATTAAGAGGAGTTTTTACAGTATGACCGAATCAGGAATATATATAGAGGGACTTTTTCAGTTTATTGAACAGAGTCCCAGCCCCTTTCATGCCATAGCCGCTGCAAGGGCTATGCTTGAGAAAGCAGGCTTTACGGAATTATCAGAGGGTAAACGCTTTAATGTGGAGAGAGGCGGCTGCTATTTTGTAGTACGTGGCGATTCCAGTATCATTGCTTTTCAGATTCCGTCAGGTGAGGCAAAGGGCTTTCACATGGTGGCATCCCACAGTGATTCGCCGTCCTTTAAGATAAAGGAGAAGCCGGAGCTTACCGTAGAGCAGGCTTACACCAAATTAAATGTAGAAAAGTATGGCGGTATGATTATGTCCAGTTGGTTTGACAGACCGCTGTCTATTGCAGGAAGGGTTTATACCAATGCTGCAAACGGACTTGAAAAGCATTTGATTTGTTTTGACCGGGATATGCTGGTGATTCCGAATCTTGCCATTCATATGAACCGGGAAGTGAATGACGGCGTGAAATACAGTACACAGGTGGATATGTGTCCGCTCATGGCTGCTTGTGCCGATAAGACTATGCTGCGTGAGCTGCTTGCAGAGAAGCTTTCAGTGGCTGCAGAAGATATTCTGGGCCAGGATTTGTACCTGTATACCAGACAAAAGGGACTGGTGCTGGGGGCCCGTGAGGATATGATTATGTCTCCGAGACTGGACGATTTGGAATGCGCTTACGGCAGTTTACAGGCTATGACGGAGAGCGTGCCTGCAGATTATATCAATGTATGTGCAGTATTGGATAATGAAGAGGTGGGAAGCGGAACCAGACAGGGTGCAGATTCTGATTTCCTTTACAGTACCATGAAACGCATTGTGTATGCGCTGGGCGGTGAGGAAAGTGACTATATGCAGGCAGTGGCAGACAGCTTTTTAATCTCTGCAGACAATGCCCATGCGCTGCATCCGAATCATCCTGAGAAGGCTGATGTGACTAACAGACCGGTTTTAAACGGGGGCATTGTTATTAAATATTCCGGCAATCAGAAGTACACCTCCGATGCATTTACCGGCAGTGTCATGAAGAAGCTTTGCATGGAGGCCGGGGTGCCTTATCAGGTATTTTACAATCATTCCGACGTACTGGGTGGTTCTACTTTGGGAAATATTTCTACGGCACATGTATCTGTACCGAGTGTAGATATCGGGCTGCCTCAGCTGGCGATGCATTCGGCAGTAGAGACAGCGGGAGTAAAGGACGTGGCGTATCTGGTGAAGGCACTGAAAGAATTTTACCGCGGATAAAATCAATATTTTTAACAGGCAGATGGCGAGAGCTGTCTGCCTGTTTACGTGATTGGACCAGGAAAGCTTTTACGCGTAAAAGCGAGAGGCAATGGAGAAACTCCAAAGAATCATCCCCGGTGGAAGAGACTTTAAATAAGATAGATTGTATTACATTTTTCTGTAGGGAGTGTAATTTATCGAAAATCTTAAAAAAATAAAATCGAAAATTTGAAAAATAATCGAAAAAGGCGTAAAATAAGTGAAAAACCAAAAAACAATACCCTTTAGGGGGTATAGACAAAAATCGAAAAATATATATAATGAGAAGTAGGGTGGGGAATGGACTTTAAAATCCACTCAATTTACAAAAAAAGGAGGAGCGTTCTTTGAAAATTAAATATTTATCCTTGGAAGACAGGCAGAATATCAGGGTTTTGAGGCACGCTTCCGATGCAACATTAAAGATTAACATTCTGGAAAGCATTATGCGGCGTCCTTTTTATACGCTGCAGGCTCTCTGGGAATATCGAAAGTGGTTTTTGGAGCTGACGGAGGAGCAGTTGAACGAACATCCATTATTGATGCAGGGTTTGGTTCAGATATATGGGCTGCAAGGTGATTTAGAAAGCGCACAGACTGTTTTAGACAGGATGCCGGAGGGAAGTCACTATCAGTTGAATGCAGAATTGATGATGCCGAACATTACCCACGAGAAAATGCATGATATAGCAAGAAAGCTTCAGGAAAAAGGGGGACTGTCAGACAATTATGTACTTACAGCCGGGCGCCCGAGTATATTGAACGGAGCTTGGGATATGACGCCATACGCAGATTTACTTTTGGAGCAGGATGAGTCTATGCGGGAAACGTTAAGAATGCTGTTTCCGAAGCAGACCCAGATTATTTACGAGTTGTCCCAGGCGGAGGCTTTGTATTGGCGTAACGATTGTTATAAAGCACTAATGCTCATTGTAAGTAATATACCGCTTTTAAAGGAAGTACAGGATATGCGCCTGTTGTTTACAGCCTTAACATTTGAGATATACATATTAGTCATTAACGGACAGGCAGTATCCATAGAAGCGTTGATGAGTAATCTGCGGCAGCAGCTTAAGAGCTCAGAATTGGAGGCGTATTTGCCTAATATAGATGCTATGGAAGCATGGACGTCCATGTATGACGGAGATTATGCCGGGGTTACCAGATGGATGAGGACGGGTGCACCGGATGAATACAGTAAGTTCTGTATGCTGGACTTATTCCGATATATGATCAAGATGAGAGCCTATATCATACAAGGCAAGTATTTGTCGGTAACAGCTCTTTGCAGGAGGCTGTTGCCACTTCTTGAGGCAGGGCGGCGATATATGGATACTTGCGAATGACATATTATTTGGGCCATGAGTGACCACGCTGATGGCAGAGAAGAGGAAGCCTTGGATCATATTGCAAGTGCCTTGGAACTTTCCAGACAGTACCGATATGACCGGATTTTTGCTGACGAAGGTCAGAGGATGTTTAAATTATTAAAGCTTTACCGCAAAAAGCGATGCAGTGTGCAGAAGGATCTCTATCTGGAGCAGCTTATCAGTATGGCGGAGAAGACGGCAGCACTGCATCCGAGATATTTAAAGAGTCAGCTTCCGAAGCAGACGGCTTTGACCGACACAGAGATGCGGGTACTTCGTTTGTTGTCAGATTATAAAACCAATGCTGAAATTTCCGAAATTACCGGCATGGCTGAGGAAACGGCCAAAAAGCATTGCAAGCACATTATCGCAAAGCTGGAGGTTTCTAACAGGTACCAGGCAGTAGAGAAGGCAGTGGAACTGGGACTGTTGGAACCAAAGAAGATGAAAGCATAAATAATAAAAGGTAAATGGATTTATAGCGGCGTTTATATGCGCCGGACAGAATATGGGCGTGTAACATTTACACAGACCAAAGGTGAAAGGAGAAACAAATGAAAGGATTTAAGTTGTTTCAAAGAGATAAAAGAAAACGACTGATTGCGCTTACGCTTTCGGCGGTTATGATTCTGGGCGGTATGCCGACAGTTCCGGCATACGCAGCAGATTCCGGTACGCCTGTCCCGGGTACTATCGTAACTGTGGCTGACCCGGAGACTTTGCACAGACCGATTGATATATACGGTCAGGATACATTTAATGCAGGCAAGATTACTGTGGGTAAGTCTGTCAGCACCACCGGTTTTGAAAATGATACACTGGATGGTGTATCTATGGGCGGTCTTACACCGGATACCAATAACTTTCTGGTGACTCTGTCCCAGTCTGCACAGGCTACGGGTCTGTCCAGCAAACTGCCGGTACCTGTTGATGCAGTATTCGTATTGGATACTTCAGGCAGTATGGCAGATCCAAGCAACGACCCACGCTATAAGAATATGATTAGTGCAGCAAATGATGCAATTTCTGCCTTGCTGGCTGCAAATGACCAGAACCGTGTTGCAGTAGTTGCATTCTCTGATGAGGACTCAGGTTATGGAACCAGCGATGGAGCAGCAGCCAATATACTTTCTGATTTGGCACATTATGATGGTGAAGCGGCAACTGCACATCTGCAGAGAGTGAATTCAGAAGGTGAAGCCAGTGATAACGGTACATATGTGGCCGGACGGAAAGTGGAAACGATTACAACTACGGAACGGCAGCGAGTACAGGTAGGTACTGACCGGTGGGGCAGACCGGAGTATGAATGGCAAGATGTTGAAGTGACGAGTACGCTCAATGCTTACCGCAAAGCACAGGAAGGCGGTACCAATATTCAGGCCGGTATTGCTCTGGGTGCCAGCTTACTCATGGACTCAACAAAAGAAACTACGGCTATAGTGAATGGCAAGACAGTAACACGTATACCTTTTATTGTTGTGCTTTCAGACGGTAACCCAACCTATTCTTCTACTACTGCAGAGTGGTATGATGCAAGTGCTATCTCAGAGGCAGGACAG
>JAFTXF010000158.1 GCA_017461685.1 Lachnospiraceae bacterium | reverse complement strand
TCCTCTACCCTTATCTTTCTTTAACGCAATATGCACTATGACGCCTCCATTTTCAGGAAGCGCCATAGCATTTTATTCTTTTGATCGTTAAAATTATTTGTATGTAACAGTACCCCAACCGTTAAAGTCTAATACTGCCTTGGCTGTCTCCACGATACCGCTGCCATGCTTGGAGTATACGCATGGGCTGTCATAGGTATCGTAAGGGAAAGCTACCTTCTCGCCGTCCATGAATCTCTCGTTGCGGTTCATCTTCAGATTGCCGTAGGTAAGAGTCATAGTAGCCTTATCTAATGTAGGTGCATTCGCCTTTACCATTGCCTTGAAAGCGTCCATGCTCTCGTATTCAGCCTGTGGAGCAACGGTACAAACCACACCATGCTTCTGACCGTAGCTTATTACTTCTACATCTAATAAATCCTCACGGCCTTCCTTTACGCCCTCAGAGAACCACAGCATAGCGTAAACGCGCTCTGCCTTAATCCATACGTAATTGCCGTCCATTTCTGCTTCCATATGCTTAAACGGAACGCGTGCATGGATAAAATGCTCTTCTGTGTCCGGAATGTCATAGGTTGCCATGGCAATATTTTTGTCGCTGAAGGTCTGTACACAGCAGCAGCCCAAATCGCCTGTCCAGTAACCGTGCTCTTTACCCTCAGTACCAAAGTGGCCCGGATGATGAGAGAAAATACGAAGCTCCGGATTCGGGAGAATGGAAAGCTCCCACTCATGCTGCTGGTGATGTGCATACCATGCTGCCTCACTGTCTGCCGGATAATCATCCTGCCAGGTAACGCCGCCGATCATATAATCCGGTGTTACATAAGTCTGCTTGTTGATGCTGCCCGGTACCTGCGGAACCTGCTTGTGTGGAACAGGGCAGGTAATACTATGAAGGTGCTTACACTCTCTGTTGGTCCAGGTAGCAGGCCTGTTATTCAATACATCATATACATAATCTGCAGGCAGATAACCGGAAACCATAGGCTCTAAGTCAATATCACAGTCATCCTTATCACCAAAGTAATACTGATAAAGCTTATACATACCTACTGTTCTGAAGTCTGTAGTCTGAACCTCGTAAATACGGCCGTGAGCACCACCGTAGTAGCCCTCTTCTACAGAACAGTCCATGATCATATCCATAAGCATTACGTTTGCAGACATCTCTGCATATTTGCTCATTTCAGGCTCACCAAAATCATAGAGATTTAACAGTACTTTAAATACCTCCGGACCATAGCCGTAAGAGTCAAACTCCGCCCAGCCTCTCTGTGCACGGAAGCGAATAAATTCCTGCAGGAACTTACGGTCGATTTCCACAGCCTCTGCTGCTGTCAGCTGGTACTGCTTAAAGTAAGCATCAGGGAACTTTAAGCTGTACAAATATCTGGATTCATGGAATAAGAACATATGATTCTCTGATTTATATCTGCTCTCCATTTCCTGTTCTGTAAAGAACTTGTGAATATAAGAATAGGTTTCTTCCGGTAATTTATCTCCCCACTGGTATACAGCACGAATTAAAATGTGTGTAACAAAGTCCTGCTCGCCGTCCAAAAATCTGCCCGGAATGTTCGGGTAATCAAACTCAAACCAGCGTGCTGCACGGTTGATCCTTTCGATAACCATCGGGTCTACTACTTCTTCAAAGGCAAGTCTTGCCACGGCATTGGTACCATAAGTGCCCTTTGTCCACATATCCTCTGTTAAATATTTTTCTACACCTTTTTGATAAACTTTTTCGTTAATTTTTCTTTCTCTTATCTGGCCCATGATTGCTCCTATCGGGATGGGCAAATGCGGCATTCGAACCGCACTGCCCGTTTTCCCTTTCCTATCATACATCCTGAATTTTTAATCTTATTTTTAATAATGTTTGTTTTTTTAATTAATTCCCCGGTAAAATGTTGAAAATTCCCCTATTAACATTTACTCTGCTAAATCCCGCAGTAATGCGCCGTACTCAGCGCCTGCCGCAAGAATAACGCCTGTGCCGTGGTCATCATTGATAATGGTTGGAATGGTAAAGTAGTACTCTGCCTCCATAGCGCAGCCGGAGCCCATGCATACGCCGTATACATTGCCCTCTGCATCTACGCTGTGGGTCAGGATACCCTTCCAAGCCTTTGCCATGCAGTCTAAGAAATCCTTCTCCAGCCAGCCGTACTTCACACCTCTGGTAAATGCTAACAGGAACATACCGGTACAAGAGGTTTCAATATAAGAACCTTCATCATCACGGTTTAATACCTGTCTCCAAAGACCGCTTTCACTCTGAAGTCCCTTTAATGCATGTGCCATATCGTAGAACATCTGCTTCTCTGCAGATACATCAATATGTCCTTCTGCATGCATCAAGAACTCTGAAAGTGTCCACATTACCCAGCCATTGCCACGGCCCCAAGGCACGCGGTTTGCCAGACCTGTATGTGGGAAGAAAATATGGGAGAATAAATGCTCATCTTCCATATATAAACGCTTCTTAAAGCCTGCCAGCTGCTTTGCTGCCTTTTCAAACCAGGTCTTATCACCGGTCAGTCTGCCCATACGTACCAAGAACGGACAGCTCATATACAAGTCGTCTGCCCACATCGTATCCAGACGGTAATAGGTGCCGTCTTCAAATCTCGGAATGGTTTCCTCCGCCTGATAACGGATTCTCTCAATAATCGGTAATAATGCTCTGTCATTGCTGTCAAGGTAAGCATCCACCAGATTCATGCCCATGGTACCGATATTGTCTAATACGTCCATTTCATAAAGTCGTGGCATAAATGCACTCATGACATGCTTCTTGATGTCGTATTCTACATAGTCAAAATACTTGGCAAGCATGCTCATATTCTCGTTAAATAAGCGCTGTCTCTTGGTATCACCCAACAAAATCGCTGCGTCGCGGATGCCGTAGAAGCCTACCATCAAGGCATAGAACCACTGTCCGAAGAATACGCTGTCTAAGTAAATACGCAGCTCGCTGCCATCGCAGAAACTCCAGTAAAGCTGCTCGCCCTTACCATTCATAAATACCTTGGAGAAATCCCAATCGTATTCGGGTGCATGACACTGAGTGCCATAGAAAGGACCTGCAAAAATCGCCTTATCCCCAACACCTCTTGCTGACTTTAAGAACGGAAGTGCCAAGTTCGCTGTATCCAGAGATAACCCCCAGGCAGCATCTGTATTCTTACATCTAAATAATAATTTGTCGCCGGCCTTTACGGAAATGCTGCCTTCGGATGCGCCACACTTGCATGAGCATACTGCTTCGTTTTCTAAAGCCTCACCGCAGCACTGTGCCGCGCCGTTCTGATCGCAGCAGCAAGCCTCACCATTCACCCAGATACGCTCTACTGTACCTGTGTATGCCAGTTCATGATCGCAAACTGCCTCTGTATATACATAGCACACATCGCCTTCGCCGCAAAGCGCCTTAAAATCAAAAGCTTCCTCTTTTGAAAGTGCAGGCGGCCACTGATAGCTTAGCTCTGCTGTGCCAATATTGTCCTGTTCATATGTATCCTTCTTCATAAGGCCTGACAATGCCACACCGTCTTCTCCGGCTCTTTCCGCAATCGGAAGTACACTGCGTGCCCAGAAAAGATAGTCATTTGCCCACATAAAAGGATATCTTTTTACGGAAATCAAAAATTCATAAGAAAAGTCTCTGTCAGCTTCCTTCACGCAAAGGATGCGTGCTGCATTCACAGCGTCTTTCTTGACACAAATCGGCAAATGTACTCTTCCGTCTTCTTTGCCCGGAAGTGCTTCGCCTGAATTGATTCCGCCATCTATTCCATCATAAATACATTCTGTATTGTACCAAACCTTTACGTTTGGAGATACATTCAAATAAATTGTTTCATCTGCCTCACACACAATATGGAAGTCTGCAAATACACCGTCTCCAACCTGTGCGTCCGGATAAATCTCTGCCAGATTTACCAGCTGACTGCTGAGCGTACGTGTAAATCCCACACCCTTACATGCCTGATATGGGCGATAATACACCTGCTTCTGCGGTCTGGTAAACAAAGCATGCTCCATAATCGTAGAAATTACTGTCTCTATACTGTTATTGGCCAGAATCATCTCCTGCCCCTGTGCTATTTTCTCGTTCATTTTCTATTCCTCGCTTACTAGCTTGCTCGCGTCTGTTTTGAATTTCCCTATAGCCGTTTGCGAAACTCGGTAGCCGCCGGCCAGAGCAGTATCGCAATCGTCTATAAATTTTTCCTAAAGAAAAGAGGCGACAAGCCTGCCGCCTCTTCATCCAATTTACATAATCACTTATGAAATTAATTATTTGCCGTTAGCTGCTAACCAAGCATCTAACTGAGCCTGGTAGTCTGCGATAACTTCGTTAACACCAGCTTTTTCTAACTTAGCTACGAATTCAGCGTACTTAGCTTCGAAATCAGCACCGTAAACACCCTTATCAAACATATTTCTGTACTCATCCTTTACAGCATTGATCTGCTCAATC
>JAFTXF010000157.1 GCA_017461685.1 Lachnospiraceae bacterium | reverse complement strand
GATATGATTTTCACCAATGAGTTACAGGCAATTAGAGAGGAGCTTTGTAATTGCCGTGTGATTTTCGTGGAGGAGGAACGGCTGCCTGATTTTGAGGGGCTGCTGCAGCAGATTGAGGCGGAATATCTGTGTGGGGATGCGTACAAGTCCATTATGCTGAATTTGTATATCACGGAGCTGCTGGTGCAGCTTTGCCGGCACAGGCAGAGTATTAAGCCTAAGTTGTCCGGCACGGATCAGTTGATATATACTATATCCAAATACATAAGTACCCATTTTCGAGAGCCTATTTCTTTAGAACTGCTGAGTCAGGAATTTGCCATGAGTGCAAGTCATCTCTCCAGAAAGTTCAAGGCCGGTACCGGAATCGGCATTAATGAGTATATTACGTATGTACGGGTGAATCATGCGGAGAAGCTGTTAAGGGAGACGGAATTGGCTATTACAGAGGTGGCAGCACAGTGCGGATACAGTGACAGTAATTATTTTTCTACGGTTTTCAAGCGGGTAAAAGGGGTTTCACCGCAGAAATATTCCAAAGAACATTTGGGAAGAAAAGACGAATGGTTGTCAAAATATTATCAAAGTACATAATTTGTATACAAATAATACGAAAACAACATAAAACAACGCAAAAACATATTGACAAACCACAAGAATAGGCATACAATGAATTTACAAATGTGGGTTTTTGTTGATTTTAACAGCTGATTTTGTTTAAAGTTTACAGTCTTCTGGGGCGATAAATGTGAACTTTGTATATTGACAGAAGGGAACGCTATGAAAAAATATAACACTTCCAGAATTCCAAAGACAGAACGTATCACCAGACTGGTACAGCATCTGTATGCCAAGATGCCCGAAATCGAGTCTGCGAGAGCCGTTTTGGTAACAGAAAGTTATAAGCAGACAGAGCATGAGCCTATGGTTATCAGAAGAGCCATGGCATTTGCACATATTTTAAAGCATATTCCTATTATTATACGTGAGGACGAGCTGATTGTAGGAAGCTCTACGCTGGCACCGAGAGGCTGTCAGACTTTTCCGGAGTTTTCTTATGAGTGGCTGGAGCAGGAATTTGACACGGTAGCCACCAGAGAGGCAGACCCGTTCTACATATCAGAGCAGGCTAAGAAGGAGTTAAAAGAGGCAAACAGTTACTGGAAGGGTAAAACCACCAGTGAACTGGCAACCGCGTATATGGCGCCTGAGACTTTGACAGCCATGGCACACAATATTTTTACACCGGGCAATTATTTTTATAACGGTGTCGGACATATTACCGTGCAGTATGACAAGGTACTGGCAATCGGTTATGAAGGCATTATTGCCGAGGCCAGACAGGAGCTGGCTGCATGTAATGTGGGAGATGCAGATTATGCCACCAAGAGCCGTCTTTTAGAAGCTATGATTTTAAGCTGCCAGGCAGTGATTGATTACGCAGGCAGATATGCAGAATTGGCAGAGCAGATGGCCGGAAAGTGCACAGATGCTGCCAGAAAAGCAGAGTTGTATGCGATTGCAGCAAATTGCCGCAAGGTACCTGCCAAGGGCGCTTCAGGCTTTTACGAGGCGTGTCAGAGCTTCTGGTTTGTACAGCAGCTGCTTCAGATGGAGTCCAGCGGACATTCTATTTCTCCGGGACGCTTTGACCAGTATATGTATCCTTATTATAAGAAGGACATAGAAGCAGGCAAAATCACCAGAGAGCAGGCGCAGGAGCTGATTGACTGTATCTGGGTGAAGTTAAATGATTTGAATAAATGCAGAGATGCGGAGAGTGCCAAGGGATTTGCAGGCTACAGTCTCTTCCAAAATCTGATTGTGGGCGGTCAGAATGAACATGGACAGGATGTGACCAATGATTTGTCCTTTATGTGTATCGAGGCAAGTTTCCATGTATTCCTTCCGATGCCGTCTTTATCCATCCGTGTATGGAACGGTTCACCGTACGAGCTTTTGATTCGCGCAGCGGAGCTGACCAGAACCGGTATAGGACTTCCGGCATATTACAATGACGAAGTAATCATTCCTTCCCTTATGAGCAGAGGCATTTCCTTAGAGGAAGCCAGAAATTACAATATTATCGGCTGTGTAGAGCCGCAGGTTCCGGGCAAGACTATGGGCTGGCATGACGCAGCATTTTACAATATGTGCCGTCCTTTGGAACTGGTATTTTCCAGTGGTATGGACTGCGGTGAGCAGATTGGTCCGAAGACTATGCCGGTAGAGCAGATGCAGACTTACGAAGAGTTTGTAGAAGCTTATAAGACGCAGATGAATTATTTTATCGCCCTTATGGTAAATGCAGACAATGCTATTGACCAGGCCCATGCAGAGCGTATGCCGCTTCCGTATCTGGCAAGTATGGTGGATGACTGTATGAAGAGGGGCAAGACCTGTGAGCAGGGCGGTTGTGTGTACAATTTCACCGGTCCGCAGGGCTTTGGTATTGCCAATGTAGCAGATGCTCTCTTTGCTGTCAAGAAGCTGGTATTTGAAGAAAAGAAAGTTTCTATGGCAGATTACAAGAAAGCACTGATGTTTAATTACGGACAGGAAGTTAGCCCATTAGTGGTTGCTCAGGTGGCAGGCAATGTAGCCAGACAGATGAGTGAGCAGGGTCTGACACCTACAGCGGATGCTGTTGCCAGAGCTTCTCAGGAGATTATCAGTCAGTCTGTGACTGCAGAGGACAAGCAGAAGTTCGAGCAGCTGCTTCAGATGATCGAAGAGGTAGACAAGTTCGGTAATGACGAGGAAGAGGTAGACCTTATCGCAAGAGAGGCTGCTTATACATATACGAAGCCGTTGCTTCAGTACAAGAATCCGAGAGGCGGTATGTTCCAGGCAGGACTTTATCCGGTATCTGCCAATGTTCCTTTGGGCGCACAGACCGGTGCCACACCGGACGGCAGACTGGCAGGAACCCCTATGGCAGACGGTGTTTCCCCTTCTGCAGGCAAGGATGTAAACGGACCTACCGCGGCAGCCAATTCCGTATCCAGACTGGACCACGGCATTGCTTCCAACGGTACCTTGTACAATCAGAAGTTCCATCCTTCTGCACTGAGCGGAGAAGCAGGACTGGACAATTTTGTCAGTCTGATTCGCAGCTATTTTGACAGAAAGGGAAGCCACGTGCAGTTTAATGTAGTATCCAGAGAGACATTATTAGACGCACAGAAGCATCCCGAGAATTATAAGCATCTGGTAGTACGTGTAGCGGGCTACAGTGCATTGTTTACCACCTTATCCAAGAGTCTGCAGGATGATATTATCCGCAGAACCGAGCAGGGCTTCTAAGATATAAATGCTGGTGATGATGGGATTATATTGAGAAAATGAATGGGTATTTAAGGGACTTTGTGGCTGCTATCCGAAATGCATATCGTTTCGGATAGCAACCACAAGTTCCGCAAATACCTGACTGCATGGAATTGGAAAGGAGGTGGCTCATAGACAGCTATGGAAGACTTATTACAGACAAAAGGACGTATTTTTGATATTCAGCGCTACTCCATCCATGATGGAGACGGTAT
>JAFTXF010000156.1 GCA_017461685.1 Lachnospiraceae bacterium | reverse complement strand
GGCCTTCTACGCCTTCCGGAACCAACTTCTTTGCATTAGACTGGAAGTAACGATCCTTGGAACCATTTTCCATAGCTGCGATAGAACCCATACCACGATATACCTTGTACTTACGTCCCTGGAATAATTCAAAATCACCAGGTGCTTCATCACAGCCTGCAAACATGGAACCCATCATACATACGCTGCCGCCTGCTGCAATTGCCTTGGTCATATCACCTGAGAACTTGATACCGCCGTCTGCGATAATCGGAATACCATATTCCTTGGCTACTGCATATGCATCCATAATAGCAGAAATCTGCGGAACACCGATACCTGCAACCACACGGGTTGTACAAATAGAACCAGGTCCGATACCAACCTTAACTGCATCTGCTCCGGCTTCGATCAAATCTCTGTTTGCTTCACCGGTAGCTACATTACCTGCGATAACCTGTAAATCAGGATATGCAGCTTTAATCATACGTACACAGCGAAGAACATTTTCAGAATGACCATGTGCAGAGTCTAATACAACAACGTCAACGTGAGAATTTACTAAAGCTTCTACTCGCTCTAATACATTGGCAGTAATACCGACTGCGGCACCGCAAAGCAAACGTCCCTGTGCGTCCTTCGCTGCATTCGGATACTTAATAGCCTTCTCAATATCCTTGATCGTAATAAGTCCCTTTAAGTTGAAATCATCATCAACGATAGGAAGCTTCTCTACTCTTGCCTTAGCCAGAATCTGCTTTGCTTCCTCTAAAGTAACGCCTTCCTTGGCAGTAACCAGATTCTTACTGGTCATACAGTCACTGATTTTCTGTGAGAAATCCGTTTCGAACTTCAGGTCACGGTTGGTAATAATACCAACTAATTTCTTACTGCCTGCTTCGACAATCGGCACACCGGAAATACGGAACTTACCCATCAGCTCATCTGCGTCTGCCAGGGTATTCTCCGGATTAAGATAGAAAGGATCGGTAATAACACCATTCTCACTTCTCTTAACCTTGTCCACTTCCTCAGCCTGTGCAGCAATCGACATATTCTTGTGAATAATACCGATACCACCCTGTCTGGCCATAGCAATCGCCATCATGTGCTCCGTAACGGTATCCATACCTGCACTCATCATCGGAATGTTTAACTTGATTGTTTTTGTAAGATAAGTAGATAAATCTACTTCGTTTGGAATTACCTGAGAATAGCTTGGTACCAAAAGTACGTCATCAAAAGTAATTCCTTAACCAATAATCTGACCCATAATCTTCTCCTTATCAAAAAATTAAAACAAAGTTACACTTTTCAATAGTATAAAATATGTCAATATTAAAGTCAATGACAAATATCGCCAAAAAAGCGAAATTGTATGAATATTTTCACATACAATTTCGCCATGATTTAAGACTCAATATGTACTTTTAGCGGCAATTCACCCTTGAGTGCTGTCATCAGTTCACGGTTTGGCTCCAGCAAAACCTTCTTGCCTTCTGCATAATACATAACAAAAATATGACTATTCTCAGTCCTAATGCCGCTGGTAAAGTCAAGTTCACGGTATTTTTTATGCTTATGACCATCCAAATGATAAGAATTTAACGGCGCAATAATTTCTACCCTTCCTGTATCAAAGGTTGCAACACGCTTTCTTCTGGACTTGGCCAAAATACGGTCAATGCCCAGTTCACCGTTTACATAAATATATTCGTACTCTACGTCCGTGCGATTAAAAGCAAAAAACGTAATCACACCTAAAACCAAAGTCACAATGAAAATAAGTGTATTCAGGCTCAAAAGCCACAGCACTCCACAGGCTACCGTCATGAGCACAGCGGTAACTCTGATAATGTTATCCGTAAGGCTGCGTTTTCTGGGAACCAGCCACTCCACATATACGTCTTTCATACATTCCTCCATATTTTAAAAACATCTATTTAAAGCTTACTCTTTTTCGTCCCTAATGTCAAGTCGTCTGCTTTTTGCGATTCTTAAATAAATCTAAAAATATCTTGTATAATAAAGGAAAAATTGGTAAAATAAAGGTACTATATGTAAGAAATTACAAAATACACAAGAAAAGGAGATTTCTTATGGCTGAAAAGAAAAAAGTCAAAAGAGAATTTGTAGATGCTTCTACCGGTGAGACCAAGAAACGTACTACCGCGGTTGTATCTGCAGCAAATAAGAGCAGCGCAACTACCAAGCGCATCCTGTCCGTCATTCTTTGGATTGCAGCACTTGCCGCTGAAGTAGGCGCTATTTTAATCTTAAACGGAACCTGGTACTTAGAAGGTAATAAACAGTTATACTTCTTAATCGGTTTGGTGGTAGTGGATTTAATCCTGGTAGTAATCGGTGCATTACTTTGGAAAGGTGCAAACCGCTTAGACCCTCCTAGTAAGAAGAACAAGTTTACTTTCTACTTATGGAGTCAGATGGGCCTTATCGCCGCAATCCTCTGTTTCCTGCCACTTATTATTTTATTACTGAAAAATAAAGACATGGATGCCAAAACCAAGAAAATCGTATCCATCGTAGCCGGTGTGGCATTGGTTATTGCAGCATTACTATCCATCGATTTCAGTCCAACCTCCAGTGAAGATCTGGCCGCTGCTCAGGAAGCTGCTGCAGAGATTGGCGATGGTTCTGCATATTGGACCCAGTTCGGTAAGTCCTACCATTTGGATCCTAACTGCCAGACATTGCTCAATTCCTCTACTGTTTACAGCGGTACCGTTGAAGAGGCTTTTGCAGCAAACCGTGAAGATCCTTGTGATTTCTGTGCCCTGACAGAAGCTATCGAAGAATAATCAGGAGTATACAACTATGAAATTAAACGATTTATTATCCAGCGACGTTATTGCGTCCATCGCAAAATCTACAGGTGCATCCAAAAGTGACACCACAAGTGTACTGGCTAACGCACTGCCTGACCTGGTAAAATCCATGGCATCCAATGCTTCCACCAAAGATGGTGCCCAATCCTTATCTAAAGCTTTGGATGACCATACTACCGATGCAGGCATCTCTTCCCTTTTAAAGAACATCGACTTAGAAGACGGTGCCAAAATCCTCGGTCATATTCTTGGCAGTGACAATGATTCTGTGCAGTCCAAAGTCTCCAAGAAATCCGGCGTTGACAACAGCACCACTTCTACCATTCTGGCTACTGCAGCACCGTTATTACTGAGTGCTATCGGCAGCGAGAAAAAGAGTTCCAAAGCAGACGCTGACGGACTGGGCGATCTGCTCGGTTCCCTCCTTGGCAAAGATGACGACAAGGACAATGACATCAAGGACACCCTGTTTTCATTGGCAGGCAGCCTGATTGGTTCTGCACTTTCCGATTCTTCCAAGAAATCCTCCAAAAAGAAATCTTCCAAAGATGATGATTTTGGTTTGGATGATATTATCGGGCTGGCCGGGAAGATTTTGAAGTAAATTATATGTTTTCGTTGTTTAAAGTGCATATTTTATAGCACCTATACTGAAGCAAAAGAGTCTGTAAAAGCTTAACACTATCTAAGCTTTCACAGACTCTTTTTTGTTATCCACTTGTGCCATACTTTTCGATATTGTTTCTGAGCAGTAATTCTTTTGTCACCCCTACTGACTCCGGCTAATTCACCCACTCAGAATCAGTCCCCTGCTCACCCCAGTACTCCAGGGCCTCATCTGTTCCGTCTTTGTAAAGAACAATATTTCCGTCTTCAAAGCGCATCTCAAATAACTCCGTTTCCGGATTTCCTCCCTGGGTAACACCTTGCAGATAGAATTTACCGGTGCCGTCCATCATGAAAGATAGATTATAATACTGGGAATTATATATATTAAAATACTCCAATTCCTCTTTCCCGTACTCCTTCACAGACAATACAAAAGTGAACAGTCCGGAGGTTGGCCCGTAACTTAATGCACACACTTCATCTACACCATCCCCATCTATGTCCGCCATGATACTGTCAATAATTGGGAAATAATCTTCACCTGCAGAAAAACGGAGCATAATCGGTTCAAACACAGCGCCATCCTCTACAGGCGGCTTGGGATTTTCTCCCGCACTATATCGATATTTCGGCATTATAGAGGATTTGTCCGCATCAAACAAATAATAATCTCCTTCTCTCGCAAACACATATTTTTTTGCAGTCGTATATCCAACGCCCAAATCCGGCCAATCAGATTTTTCAGTCAGAATAAGCTCCCTGTCCGTCATTTCAAAAGTACCACCGGGTGAAATGCTGCTGCCACACAGGCTAAAACAGCCGCCACAATCATCCAAAATCCGTTTTTTTTATAATGCAGGATATTTTTCACGCGTCGCTCTACGCCCACTTCACCAAAGGCCAGCGGACAGGCAGAAATCATTCTTTCTGAACTGCTGCAGTTAATCAAAGTCTCCAGATAAGGC
>JAFTXF010000155.1 GCA_017461685.1 Lachnospiraceae bacterium | reverse complement strand
TTCTGACGTCCGGAATAAAATATATTTCGTCCCAGGGTCGCTCTCGCTCTATGAAAAACGCAGCAGTACTAAGCTCAGACTGCGGCTCTCGCCTTGCTTCGCTAAGGACCGGCGATTTTCAAAGCCCCTGTGCCGAACTATATTTCAGTCCGAACGGCAGAGCCCCCAGCATCACAACCCCTGATATAATTACAAAAATAAAAGGAGACATAGAATTATGGCAAAGCGTGGAGGATATCCGGGCGGCATGGGAATGCCCGGCAATATGAACAATTTAATGAAGCAGGCGCAGAGAATGCAGCGCCAGATGGAGGAGCAGCAGAAGGCCTTAGAAGAGGCTAGCTTTACTGCCAAGTCAGGCGGCGGTGCAGTAGAAGTGACTGTCACAGGCAAAAAGGAAGTAACCGCTATCAAATTATCACCGGAAGCAGTAGACCCGGATGATGTGGAAATGCTGGAAGATTTGATTTTGGCAGCTATCAACGAAGCGATGAAGCAGGCTGACGAAGCTTCTAATGCGGCTATGAGCAAGATGACCGGCGGTTTAGGAGGATTTCCTTTCTAATGGATATGTTTAGCGGGCATATAAATAAATTAATAGAGGAGCTTGGGGCACTGCCGGGTATCGGTCAGAAGACTGCCCAGCGACTGGCCTTTCACATTATGAATATGCCGAAGGAACGTGTGGAGGGCTTGAGTCAGGCTATGATGAATGCCAAGCTTCACGTAAGATATTGTAAGGAATGTTTTACCCTTACGGATCAGGAAATTTGCCCTATTTGTGCCAATGAGAAGCGCAATCACAGAGTGATTATGGTGGTGGAGAATACCCGCGATTTAGCGGCCTATGAGAAAACAGGCAAATATGAGGGCGTATATCATGTCCTTCATGGCGCCATTTCTCCCATGTTAGGCATTGGCCCCGGTGACATTCGTTTGTCAGAGCTGATACAGCGTCTGCAGAAGGATGTGGATGAGGTGATTATTGCCACCAATTCCAGCTTAGAGGGCGAGACCACGGCCATGTATATCAGTAAGCTGATAAAGCCTGCAGGCATCAAGGTGACCCGTATTGCCAGCGGCGTGCCGGTAGGCGGCGATTTGGAATATATCGACGAAGTGACCTTGCTGCGTGCCTTAGAGGGCAGAACCGAGCTTTAACCAAAAAAATAACATAACAGCAAACCTTTCAACATAGAATGGAAATATATGTTGGGAGGTTTTTTTATGGACTTTTTGTATCGCAATATTCATATGGAGCAAAAAAAGTGGGACGCTTCCACCCAGATAACCATAGAAGAAGATATCAATATACCGGAGCTGAAGGGCGACTGCATGACGATGCTTTTAAAGGATGCAGCGTTAAACATAGATGAGACCAGGGTAGGCAGGGATCAGGTGGTGTTAAAGGGTGCTTTACAATATCAGATACTGTATGAAACAGAAGGCGGACAGTTAGAACAGCTGACCGGCACACTGCCCTTTGAGGAGATTATCAATGTAAGCGGTACTACTCCGGGAGAACTGGCAAATGCCCGGGGCGTCATTGAGGATTTTAAGGTATCCATGATCAATACCCGTAAAATTGCGGTCCAGTCGGTGGTCATGCTCTATGCCTATATGCACCAGCTTTTGGAGGAGGAATGGACGGATGATGTGGTAAATGCCGGCACAGATTTGGAAAAGCTTTTTGAAACCAGAGAAGTGCTGCAGCTTTGTCAGAAAAAATCCGATGTATTTCGGGTAAAAGAAGAACTGGAGCTGCCGGGCGGTTATCCTGCGGTGCAAAATCTGCTTTGGAAGCACGTATCCCTGGGTGACATGGAAGCCAGACCGATGGAAGGTAAGGTCAGCCTGAAAGGGGAATTAAACTGCTTCTTTATATATACTGCCCAGGGGGCCGGCCAGGCTACAAAAATGATGAGTAAGAAAGTGCCTTTCCATGGCATGGTAGACTGCAGTATTTGCCAAAGTGACATGAGTGTCAGTGCGATGCCACTATTAAATCAATACACAGTGGAAGTAAAGCAGGACTTTGACGGCGAAGATCGGATATTATATCTGGAAGCGGCTCTGGATTTGCAGATTCGAATTTACAGTCAGGAAAAAATTGCACTGCTGCAGGATATGTACAGTACCAGCCAGGAAATGACCTTGGAAGAAAAAACCGTGCAGGCCCCGGTGTTACACATTGCAGGTGACGGCAAGTGTAAGCTGAAGCAAACCCACCGGTTAAAGGAAGGCACTCCGAGAGCAGTTCAAATGCTACATAGCTGCGGCACAGTATTTCCGGACAGGGAGGTTTGGGAGAACGGCAAGCTGAATTTGATGGGAAGCGTCAGAGTACAAATGCTGTACATGACCGGAGAAGAGGAAATGCCTTATGCCATCAGTGAGTGTGATGTTCCGTATACACTGGAAATGGAAAGCAATAATGCCATGGAAATAGCAACAGACGGGGAATCTCTTGGCGGGTCAATGTTGCAGAAGCCGACTATTATGATTGAGCCAAGGCTGGAGCAGTTAGAGGCTCAATTGGTGGACAGTGAAGAAATGGAAGTGAAAGGCATTTTGGCCTTTTCGGTGTTGGTATTTGACAGCGAGAAGCAGCAGTGCATAGGAGGGGCGGAGACCAGAGCCTTGGACACTGCAAAATTTGCCGCGTTGCCAAGTATGGTAATGTGTTTTGCAGAGAAGGATACGCCGCTTTGGGAGTATGGCAAGCGCTATTATATGCCGGTGGAGGAAATCAAGCGGTTAAATAATATGAGCGGAGACTGCCTGAAGGCTGGCAGTGGAATGCTGTTGGTAAAAGGCGCAAGGTAGAGGTGAATAATTCTTAAGCTAACAAGCACCAAATGAGTTGTATTGTCATTTGGTGCTTTCTTTATTACATAGGAAAGTACTCTTTCCTATGTAACAAAAAACGCTCCGCGAAGATGTGCACGATGTGCATAGGAAGGCTGCTTTGCAGCTGCACATCGGCACGCAAAGCGGAGCAAGTCCCGGGGGGATTGAGGGATATAGGGAGTTCGAAGCGGACTTGTCCGCTTTGTTATAGATTTCGTCCCTGATACTGTATTGTTACCACACACACGGTTTTGTGTGGTTCATCAATGCGGAAAATGGCAATATAGTTATCAATCAGTAACTGTCTGTATCCTTTTCCGGCATATCTTCCCTCGCTTCGTTCTTGGTGGGATTGCGGAAATGCATCTAGGCCTAAAACGGCTTTCTTAATTCGGTCAACCTGTCCTTTGGCGTTTTCAGGAGCCAATTTCTCATTTGCGATATATTCGTAAATGTGATCTAATTCACGGATTGCTCTGGGGTTGACCTTTACCTTGTATTTATCCAAAATGTTTTTTCTCCAATTCTGCAAAAATTATCTCTGCGTCAACTGCTTCTGCTCCATTGGCAATGTCCTGCTCGGACTCAAAGATGGCTTGGTCAATGCGGTTCATTCTTGCAAATTTATCATATAATTCTCTACTCATTACAACTAAATCGCTATATCCGTTTTTGGTAATAAAAATAGGCTCCTGCTCCTTGTGTGCGATATTGGAAATCTCGGTTGTATTGCGTAAATCCTTGATAGGCATAATAAGTGGCATAATGCTTCCCTCCTTTCTTTGAACATAATTATAGCATAATTATGTTCAAATGACAATAAATAATGCAACATAATGAAAAATTAATATATTTTATATTAATGTGATATAAAAGTCAATCAGTTGTAGCAAAAT
>JAFTXF010000154.1 GCA_017461685.1 Lachnospiraceae bacterium | reverse complement strand
TATATTTGTAATCAAGTGATCGCCGAAATTTGCAATTATCTGCCGAAGTCAATATATATTCCGTCTCTGGGCCGCTCCCGCTCTATGAAAAGCTGCAACGGTACTAAGCTCAGACTGGCTTCGCTAAGGACCGGCGCTTTTCAAAGCCCCTCAGGCGGAACACATATTGCTCCGGCAGACAGTTACAATTTTCCGCAAGCACATGATGTACATAAATAGTCTGCATATTACTAATTTCCCAACCCTAATATCCATACACTTCATAAATCTCCGGCATATACACTCCCGGTTCCTTATATACAATCAAAGGTTTCTCCACCGTCATGCGGCTTCGGCCTCCGCGAACGCCCTCGATAAGCACCATATTCGGTTCCTTATCTACATAAGGGTACACCAGCTGCATACGCTTCGGCTCCAAATGGTACCGGGTCATCAGACTCATAATCTCCGCCAAGCGAAACGGTCTGTGGACCATAAAAAAATGTCCTCCCGGCTTGCAAAGCTTAGCTGCCTGACTGATGACGTCCTCCAATGTACAAAGAATCTCATGTCTGGCAATGGCCTTTGGTGCATCGGGATTTTGCAGGCCGTGCTGTCCTATCATATATGGCGGGTTGCAGGTCACTACATCAAAAGAAGCAGCACCAAAAATGCTTGCTGCTTCCTTAATGTCGCCTTCCACAATTTGAATTTTGTGCTCCAATTGATTTAATGCAACGCTTCTGCGGGCCATATCGGCACTTTCCGGCTGGATTTCCAAGCCTACCAGCTCTGCCGCAGGTGTTTTTGCCTCCATCAGTATCGGAATAATACCGGTTCCGGTGCCCATATCCAGCACCCGGTCACCTTCCTTCGCCTTGGCAAAGCCGCTTAAAAGCACTGCATCCATGCCAAAACAAAATTTCTCCGGATTTTGAATAATGTAATATCCGTTACGCTGCAATGAGTCCAATCGCTCATTCTCTTTTAAATTAGGATTCATGCTGCTCCTTTGCACCTTCCGGACGATTACGTCTGCGATTACGGTAATAATTCTTTTTGCGATAATTACGCTCTGTACGCTGACCCTCTTGCTGATGCTCAGAACCGGCAGTGTCAACATTTACATTTGCACTTACATTCTCTGCCTGCAGCTGTTCCTCTGTCACTGGCTTCTGTTCCTTATCGGTCTGGTGTCCTTCTTTATTATAATTTTTATACTTGTCAGGACGACGTTTCTTATTGGAATGCCCTTTTCTCTCCTGCAGATCCGCGTTATTAGTATCACGGGTTTTCTCAGCGGCAGCATCCTCTATGCGAACTTTTTCTCTATCTGCAGAGACAGTTTCCTGCTGCACGGCAGCCCTGTCTGTACGCTCTTTCTCCTTACGTGAGTGCTCTTTGCGGTCACCTCGTGGTTTGCGTTCTTCACGATTTCTTTGTTCACCGCCGTTTTCACGCTCCTCACGGCTTCTCTGCTCACCACTGTTCTCACGCTCTTCGCGGCTTCTGCGTTCGCCACCGTTTTCACGTTCTTCGCGACCTCTGCGTTCGCCGCCGTTTTCACGTTCTTCACGACCTCTGCGGTCACCCGCATTCTCGCGTTCTTCACGGTTTTTGCGTTCTCTACGCTCACCCCGTTCCTTACGGGACGGTTTCTCAGGCTTCTCCTCTGTTTCCTGTGTATCTAACTTATCCTGCTTCTCTAAAAGCTCTAATGCCCGAAGCTCTTCTGCAGAAACCTCTTCCTTTACCTGGCGGTGTCCCTTGCGTACAAAACGAAGGTCTTCTGCCTTATACTCGCGAATCTCCTTAGAATCACCGTTCTCTACTACCACCTTTACCTGCTGACGAAGCACATTGGCACTGGTCACTTCTCCCTGAATGCCATCCGGGCAAGTCACCCTGTCTCCTACATGCGGCAAGCTGCGGTTTAACTCCTCATATGTCTCCTCCTCATGATTCAGACAACACATGAGTCTGCCGCAAACGCCGGAAATCTTAGTTGGATTTAAGGATAAATTCTGCTCCTTCGCCATCTTAATGGACACCGGCATGAAATCGGACAAATGTGCATGACAGCACAGTGGTCTGCCGCACATACCGATACCACCCATAATCTTGGTCTCATCACGCACACCAATCTGTCTTAATTCGATGCGGGTTTTAAAAATTGCCGCCAAGTCCTTAACCAATTCACGGAAGTCTATACGACCGTCTGCAGTAAAGTAAAATAAAACCTTATTGTTATCAAAGGTGTACTCTGCATCAATCAGTTTCATCTCCAGCTCATGCTCGCGAATTTTCTCCAGACAAAGCTTATATGCTTCCTTTTCACGGCGCTTATTATCCGCTTCCTGCTTTTCATCTCTCTCAGAGGCAATGCGTAGCACCGGCTTCAACGGCTGTACTACCTCGTCATCTGTCACCTGGCGAATACCTCCTACCACGGTACCGAATTCAATACCTCTGGCAGTCTCTACAATAACATGATCCCCTTTATTTATCTCAAAATCTACCGGGTCAAAAAAATAAATTTTGCCCGCTGTACGAAATCTCACTCCAATTACTTTAATCATCTATATACCTCCATTTTACTTACTCTGAATGCATGGCAAGTAACAGCCACTCCAGTGTAAGCTCTGCATTTACATTCCCGGCAAGTCTGGTCCGGGTCAACTCTACCGTCTCCAAAATACGGTTCAGTCCCTCATAAGTCAGCTGATGGGCCAGCTTTTTAATACTCGGCAGTTCCTCACTAAAAATAAGCGCGCCGCTGCTGCCGGTAGACTTGTACATCAGCACATCCCTGTACCACATCTGTATAAGCTCTAAAAATCCCTCTGTATTGCTGCCCTTTTCCGCCTTGGACTTGGCAAC
>JAFTXF010000153.1 GCA_017461685.1 Lachnospiraceae bacterium | reverse complement strand
ATTAGAAGCAGATGGTGAAGGTATAAGCAGACTGGAACTATGCCGTGACAGTATCGAGTCAGGAAGCGCGAAGGAATCGGGAAGAAAAGCCGTGTCTGCTTGTATCATGGGAGAATGCGCGGCCATTTGGAAGTCAGAGGAGACTGAAACGGCTAAGAAAGCTCAGAGGTCAGCGGATATGAATCCTCTGCTGCTGCAGGCCGGGGCAGAGCTTACGGAATATTTTGCGGGCAAGCGCAGAGAATTTACAGTGCCGGTGTCTATGAAGGGAACGGACTTTCAGATGCAGGTCTGGCAGAAGCTTAGAGAAATTCCTTACGGGGAAACATATTCGTATGGACAGCTTGCAGAGGCTATAGGTAATCCTAGGGCTGCCAGGGCAGTAGGAATGGCCAATAACCGCAATCCGGTTATGATTATAGTTCCTTGCCACCGGGTAATCGGTAAGGATGGTAGGTTAGTAGGTTTTGGCGGTGGGCTGGAAGCTAAGAAGTATTTGCTGGAATTGGAGCATGGAATATAACTTGAATAGTGATTTTAAGAAATTTGTGGAATATATTCACAATTGCTTCACAAGTGTGTGCTAATATAGGAGAAAACAGGCGAGGGTTTCCTGTATATTGGCTGGCATTTAAATGAATTTGTTTTAGAAGGAATAATTAATATGTTAATGACAATGATTAACTGGATATATGCCGGTTTTACAATTTTGATGTTAGGCTTTGGCGTAGAAGCCTTCGTGGAAAAGCTTTTTCATTACCGAATCAAAAAGCTGGACAGTATCCTTATGGCGGGCTTGATTGCGGCTACGGTATATGCCCAGATTTTCAGCCTGTTTTATAGGGTGAGCATGGCGGCCAATGTGGTGCTGCTCATCGGATGTCTTGGGATTTTAATAGGCAGGCGCAGGGCCATTGTGACCACCTTGCGTGAATGGAAGTTCAGTACGGGAATTACAGGAAAGCTAAGCCTGCTTGTGCTTTTTGTGTTGTGGGCTTTTTTTACATCCAGAGGGTATATACATTATGACACGGATTTATACCATGCTCAGAGTATTCGATGGCTGGAAGAGTACGGTATTGTACCGGGTTTAGGCAATCTGCATGAACGTTTTGCTTATAACAGTTCTTTTTTTGCGCTGTCGGCGCTTTACAGCCTGAAATTTGTATTGGGGGAATCCATGCATACTATGAACGGCTTTATTGCCCTGATCCTTAGCATCACCTGCCTTCCGATCGTGAACAGCTGGAAGAATAAGCAGTTCGGATTGGCGGATTATGCCAGAATCGGTGCCATATATTATTTGATGGTAATTATGGATGAAGTGGTTTCGCCGGCATCGGATTATGCGGTCATGATGGTGATATTTTTTATCGTAATCAAATGGCTGGATGCGCTGAAAGAGGACAGCCGGACCATTGCACCGTTCGCCTTATTGTGTGTGGCCGGTGTATATGCCCTTACTTTGAAACTGACGGCGGGCCTGATACTGATTTTACTGATAAAACCTGCATACATGCTGATAAAACAGAAGCGTATAAAAGAGATTTTGATTTATCTTGGCATGGGGCTTCTGGTGGCCGTACCTTGGTTTGCCAGAACCGTCCTTATATCCGGATGGCTTTTGTATCCTTTTACTGCACTGGATTTATTTCATGTGGACTGGAAGATGGATGCGGCATTGATAGATGTGGATTCGATGCAGATTAAAGTCTGGGGGCGTGCTTTGTATGACATTGGTTTGATTGACACACCGATTACGGGCTGGTTCCCGAATTGGTTTATGAGTACGCTTACCGGGATGGAAAAGCTGCTTATTATCGGAGCATTGGCGGCAGCGGCAGCTACAATCCTGATTGCTATCGTAATAGTATTGGGCAGGAGGTTCCGGCATTTGGAGGCTTTGTTAGTAATGGTAACGATGCTCTGTTCGTATGCTTTTTGGCAGACCAGTGCACCGCTGATGCGCTATGGCTATGCATATGTACTTCTTTTGGCTTTGGTGGTTTTCGGATGGTGTATGAATGTGTTGTTAGCTTACAAGGATGGGACAAAGCGATCCTTTAAGAAAGTTTGCCATAGAACCGTGTATGCGGCCTTTTTGGTGTACGGTATTTACAAGGCTTTTATGGTGGTAGATTATTTTGGCAGCTGTTATCTTTCTAATTGCTATATCTGGCAGGAGGATTATGGCACATATGAGTTGGAAAGCTATGAAGTCAACGGCGTAACCTTTTATTATCCGGTGGTCGGGGACAGGACGGGATATGATTACTTCCCGGCTTCCATAGCCAAGGTGGACCTGGAATTCAGAGGAGAGACGATAGAAGAGGGCTTCCGTAGGAATTAATGCCCTTTGATAAGAGGATGCAAGATGAAGAAACAATCTATTCGCAGGCAAGTTGCGATTACCACTATAGTGCTGCTTGCCGTTACTATACTAATATGTCTGCTTGCCAATATACTGTTTTTGGAAAGTATTTATACCATTGATAAGAAAAAGAGCCTGATAGAAGTGTATGAGTTTCTGCAGGATAATGTGGAAGATGAGCGGTCTGCAGATGAAGATGAGGAATTTTGCAATACACTGTTAAAAGCCTGCGGCAGATATAATCTGAATATGATTATTTTAGATGAGGCCAATGTTCCGTGGTTTTATGCCGGTATAGATATAGAGAATCTTAGTACTAAGCTGGTGAAATACCGTTGGGATATTCTTCCGCCCAGAAAGGTGCTTGAGCAGGAGAAGGCATATGTCATACAGACCACCATGGACACCCGCACCAAAACAGGAAATATGGAAATGTGGGGGCGGTTAGATAACGGATACACCTTTTTATTTACTACGCCGCTGGAGAGCATGGCGGAAAGCGCTGCTATTTCCAACAAGTTTTTGACGGCAATAGGGATAGCAGCGGTGATACTGGGGGGAATCATTGCGTGGATTTATTCCGGTAAAATCAGCAAGCCTATTTTGAAACTGGCTGACTTGTCTGAGCAAATCACGCATTTGGATTTTGAGGCAAAGTATACCGGCACAGATAAAAATGAAATCGGTATTCTGGGCAATAATATGAATACCTTGTCTGAGTCTCTGGAAAAAACTATTTCCGAATTAAAATCGGCTAATATCGAATTACAGCAGGATATCCGTAAAAAAGAAGAAATTGATAAGCAACGACAGGAATTTATCGGCAATGTATCACACGAACTCAAGACCCCGATTGCTTTGATTCAGGGATATGCCGAAGGTTTACGCGAAGGCATCACGGATGATCCGGAAAGCATGAATTTTTATTTGGAGGTCATCGGAGATGAGGCGGAGCGTATGAACCGCATGGTAAAAAGCCTTATGACCTTAAACGAACTGGAGAGCGGGCACAATCATATGACTATGGAACGTTTTGATTTGGCTGCTTTGGTACGAAATTATATAAATAACGCTGACATTTTAGTGAAAGAACAGCAGGCCAGGGTAGTGGTAGACGCACCGGAGACTCTTTATGCCTGGGGTGATGAATTTAAGGTGGAAGAAGTATTTATGAATTATTTTTCCAATGCAGTTCATCATGTCAGTGGTGATGCTCCTGAAATACGCGTGATTATGAAGCAGCTTGAAGACAAAGCCAGAGTAGTTGTCTATAACACCGGAGCCCATATTCCGAAAGAGGATTTGGCACATATCTGGGACAAGTTTTATAAAGTGGATAAGGCCAGAACACGTGCATACGGCGGAAGCGGGGTCGGCCTGTCCATTGTAAAAGCCATTATGACCGGTATGCAGCAAGGGTACGGTGTGGAAAATACAGAAGGCGGAGTTGCATTTTGGTTTGAATTAAGCACCAAATAAAAAAGAAGCTCCGTACCGGTGCAAGAGACAGCATACGCACTAAAAAAGCAGCAAAAGTGCAGAAATTTACGAAAAAACCCTTGCATTCCCTTGATTTTAGTGCTAAACTATATATGAATTAAATATGATGTTACTATAAGAGTTTGCTTCGGCAAACTCTTATTTGTTGCATAGCATCACTCAGAAAGGAGAACACATGTCAAGGAGAGAAAATTACGAAGTAACAGCGGAACGCCTGCTGGGCCCAATCGTAGAACGTGTCGGAGTGAACATCTATGACGTAGAGTATGTCAAGGAAGGCAGTGACTGGTACCTGCGCGTGTATATTGATAAGCCGGAAGGTGTCAATATTAATGATTGTGTAGAGGTGAACCGGGCATTTTCCGATGCATTGGATGAAGAGGATTTTATTGAGGAATCCTACATTCTGGAGGTCAGCAGCCCGGGGCTGGGACGTACTTTAAAGAAGGACCGTCATTTACAGCACAGTATCGGTGAAGAGGTTGAGATTAAGACGTATAAGCCTATTGATAAGGTGAAGGAATTTTCGGGCGTATTAAAGTCTTTTGACAGTGAAAGCCTTACGATTGAGAATGAAGAAGGGGAGCGGACTTTTGCACGCAGCGAAATTGCTGTGATTCGGTTGGCATTGGATTTTTAATTTACCTTGAGCGGTGTCCGGGCAGCATATCGGAGCCGCAGGTGTTACAAATATGAATTTTTAGGAGGATAAAGGAAAAATGAACAAGGAATTATTAGAGGCACTGGATATTTTGGAGAAAGAAAAAGAAATCAGTAAAGAGGTCATGTTTGAAACTATCGAAAACTCTTTACTTGCTGCCTGCAAGAATCACTTCGGTAAAGCAGACAATGTAAAGGTCGAAGTGAACCGTGAAACCGGCGACTTTTTGGTGTATGCCATCAGAGAGGTTGTTGCAACAGAAGAAGAGGTAGAAGACGCAGTACTTCAGATTTCTTTAGATGATGCTTTAGAATTATCCAAGAATGCCCAGGTAGGTGATATGCTTCATGTAGAGATTAAGTCCAAGGAATTCGGACGTATTGCTACACAGCATGCCAAGAACGTTATTTTACAGAAAATCCGTGAGGAAGAAAGAAGTGTTGTGTACAATCAGTATTATGAATTAGAGAAGGAAATCGTAACCGGTATTGTACAGCGTGTAGTTGACAAAAATGTAAGCATTAACTTAGGCAAGGCGGATGCACTTTTATTAGAGAGCGAGCAGGTAAAGGGCGAGGTTTTGGTACCGACTCAGAGAGTGAAGGTGTACATCGTAGAAGTAAAGAACACTACAAAGGGACCTCGTATTACTGTCAGCCGTACACATCCTGAGTTAGTGAAGCGTTTGTTTGAGTCAGAGGTTACAGAAATCAGTGACGGCACAGTAGAAATCATGAGCATTGCTCGTGAGGCAGGCAGCCGTACCAAGATGGCTGTTCGCTCTCACGATGCCAATGTAGATGCTGTGGGTGCCTGCGTAGGTATGAACGGTGCCAGAGTCAATGCTATTGTAGAAGAGCTGCGCGGAGAGAAGATCGATATTGTTCCTTGGGATGAAAACCCGGGTAATTTTATCCAGAATGCGCTTGCACCTTCCAAGGTAGTTGCCGTATTTGCAGATCCGGATGAAAAGACAGCAAAGGTAGTTGTCCCGGATTATCAGTTAAGCCTTGCAATCGGTAAGGAAGGACAGAATGCCCGCCTTGCTGCAAGACTTACCGGCTACAAGATTGATATTAATAGTGAAACACAGGCAAAGGATGCATATGGCT
>JAFTXF010000152.1 GCA_017461685.1 Lachnospiraceae bacterium | reverse complement strand
TACAAGAAGAATCTGGCGATGACCGGTCTTAAGATTGCAGTTATCATGGATTAATTTCCGGCTTGGGTGATTTAAGAGAGGAAAGCTGATATGGATGAAAGAGCAGTAGGAATCCTGGAGGTCTACGGACTTGTTTGTGCATTCATGGCAGCTGATGCCGGCTGTAAGGCGGCAAATGTTACATTGGAGCCTTTTGACAAGAATAAGCCGGCAAACGCGGAGACCCTGAAGGTACCGCTTTTGGTAACCATTAAGTTCCGCGGCAGCGTAGAGGATGTAACGGCAGCTGTGGAAGCAGGCATCCAGATGGCAAAACAGACAACAGGGGTTGTACAAAGTCATATAATCCCAAGACCGACACAGGACACTTTAAAAATGTTAAATATTTGTGGATTTGATACAAACTAAAAGTTATAAGTAATGAAAGTGAGGAAATAAACATGGCAAAAGAAGCTTTAGGAATGGTAGAAACAAGAGGACTTACAGCAGCAATTGACGCTGCAGATGCAATGACAAAGTCTGCTGAGGTTACTTTAGTAGGTACCGAAAAGATCGGTTCCGGTTTAGTAACAGTTATGGTACGCGGTGACGTAGGTGCTGTTAAGGCAGCAGTAGAATCCGGTGCGGCAGCAGCAAGCCGTCTTGGTGAATTAGTAGCTCAGCACGTAATTCCACGTCCACATACTGACGTAGAGAAAATCCTTCCTGGATTCCCAGAGGCATAAGCATAATGGGTGGCTCATACGGACTGATTGAAGTTTCCGGTATAGTTGCTGCAATTGATTCATTGGATGCAATGTGTAAAGCAGCAGATGTAAAATTAGTAACCTGGGAGCGTAAACTGGGCGGTCGTCTGGTTACAATTATCGTGGAAGGTACCGTGTCTGATGTAAAGGCTGCTGTGGAAGCGGCACATAACATTGCAAAGGCGAATCATCATATTCTGGCGGCGTCCGGCATCATTGCATCTCCTGCAGAGGAGACTCGCAGGCTGGCAGCAAAGAGTGCAAAGCGCCTTCAGAAAAAATAATCCGGAAACGGACAAATATTAAAAAAACAGTAGAAACTGCTGCAGAAATGCAGTATAATGAAAGTTGTAATACAACATAAAGCAAAATAAACTGGCACATATTTAAGGAGGATAAAAATTATGGCACAGGAAGCATTAGGAATGGTAGAAACAAGAGGTCTTATCGCAGCAATCGAAGCTGCAGATAGCATGTGTAAAGCTGCTAACGTTACTTTAGTAGGTACTGAGAAGATCGGTTCCGGTTTAGTAACAGTTATGGTACGCGGTGACGTAGGCGCTGTTAAGTCTGCAGTAGAAGCAGGCGCTATGAACGCTGAAAGACTTGGCGAATTAGTAGCTCAGCACGTAATTCCACGTCCACACACAGACGTAGAAGGCATTCTTCCTACTATCAAATAAGTAAACGGCAGAATGATGTGAAAATTCAGGGCCCCTCTCGAAAATATTTTATGTTTTCGAGAGGTGGCATATTTGCCAAAAAGATTGGAAAAGGTCATGCTTGCGTATGCAGGCAACTGTTATATTTTTACACAAAGCAGCGAGCTTTGAAGAGTAACAAAAAGAAGGGTAATTGGTGAACAAAGTGGAAAAAAATCAATTGGAAGCCATAACCAAATTAGTTATTTCCTGTATGCAGGAACAGCAGGAAAAGAACAGTGGATTTTCAGTGCCGGTAGGCGTGAGCAACAGACATATTCATTTATCACAGGAGCACGTAGAGGCATTATTCGGTCCGGGCTATCAGCTCACCAAGAAAAAGGATTTAATGGGTGGACAGTTTGCCTGTGAGGAATGTTGTACTATCGTCGGTTTAAAGCTCCGCGCTATTGAAAATGTCAGAATCCTCGGTCCTGCACGTAAAAATACCCAGGTTGAGATTAGCATGACAGATGCCAGAAAGTTAGGAATCAATGTTCCGGTACGAGAGTCGGGCGACATTAAGGGCTCTGCTCCGATTGCGATTGTTGGTCCTAAGGGAGCTGTTTATTGCAAGGAGGGCTGTATTGTAGCAGCCAGACATATTCATATGTCACCGGCGGACGCTTCAGCATGCGGCGTAAGCGACGGTGAGTATGTAAGTGTAAAAGCTGATAATGAACGCGGCACTACATTTAACAATGTGAAAATCCGCGTAGATGAAAGCTTTACTTTGGAGATGCATATTGATACCGATGAGGCAAATGCAAGCGGAATCAAACAGAATGACAAAGTACTTATCATCAAGTAGGAACAAAATTATTTGATATAATCAGAAACGAGTGATAGAAATGATTATTGGAAAAGTAACTGGAAGTATCGTTTCCACACGCAAACAGGATAACCTGGTTGGTAACAAGTTCATGATAATTGAGCCGCTGGATATAATGAACGGAGAACAGAAGCAGTTGGTGGCTATTGATAATATCGGCGCCGGAATCGGTGAGTATGTATTGGTAGCACTGGGCAGTGCTGCAAGAATTGGCTGCGGATTGCCGGATTCTCCTATAGATGCCGCTATTGTTGGAATTATAGATGATATCGGGAGATTGGGGTAACAGGTTATGGAAATTGCTAGCTTAAGCAAAATATTAAAAGAGAATGGTATTGTAGGTGCCGGTGGTGCAGGCTTTCCTACCTATGCAAAATTATCAGACAAAGCAGATACCATTATTATGAACTGTGCGGAGTGTGAACCGTTATTAAAGCTGCACAGACAGCTTTTAAAGGAACACGTGCACGAGATTTTAAAAGCCTTTGCTTTAATTGCTGAGACCGTTCAGGCCAAAGAAGCAATTATTGGCATTAAAGAAGAATACGAAAGCACTATTGAAGCTCTTGAAGAATATATCGGAGAGTTTCCAATGATGCGTATACATAAATTACCGGGAGCATACCCAATGGGTGATGAAGTAATCTTGATTTACGAAGCAACTGGCAAGGTTGTACGCCCGGGTGGATTGCCTATTGAATGTGGAGTTGCAGTATTTAACGTAGAAACTGTATACAACGTTTACCGTGCAGTATGGGAAAATAAACCGGTTATGGACAAATACGTATCAGTAGTCGGTGAAGTAGAGCACCCAATTACAGTTCGTGTTCCTATCGGAACGAGAATTCGTGATGTAGTGGCTATGGCCGGCAAGATTACTACGGCAAATCCGGTGTATTTATTAGGTGGCCCTATGATGGGTAATTTTGGCGAGGATTATTTGCCGGTTACCAAGACTACCAATGCCATCATTGTATTGCCAAAGGATCATTCTTTGGTATTACGTAAGACCGGACGTTTTGCAACACAGGTTGCAAGAGCTGCATCCAGTTGCTGTCAGTGCCAGTGTTGTACAGACTTATGTCCTAGACATGCATTAGGTCATCCGATTGAGCCGCACTTATTTATGCGTGCAGCAGCCAATAAGGATTTCTCTAATGTAGAAACATACATAAATACTTTATTCTGCAGCTCATGCGGTTTGTGTGAGATGTTCAGCTGTCCGCAAGGACTTTCTCCGCGCAGCATGATGGCAGAGTTTAAGGGTAACCTGAGAAAAGCAGGCATTAAGCCTCCGGTTGTACAGCCGGCACCGGTTAGTACATCACGTGAATATCGCAGAGCATGGGAAGGTCGTCTTCTTGCCAGACTGGGCTTGGGTGACTATGACAAGGAAGCTGAACTGGATGATGTTGTAAGAAGCGCAGCAGAAGTAAAGATTATGCTTTCACAGCATATCGGCGCACCTGCAGCAGCATGTGTGAAGGTAGGAGATCAGGTAGCAGCAGGAGATGTGATTGCACAGGCTGCTGACGGATTATCCGTAAATATTCACGCATCCGTTTCAGGTACCGTACAGGAAGTAGCCAAGGGATATATTATTATTAAGTAAAGAATAGAGGATGAACATGAGCAAAGCAATTGGAATGATTGAATTTAAGACAGTTGCATCAGGTATTACTGCAGCCGATCAGATGGTAAAGACATCAGACGTGGAACTGTTAGAGGCACAGGCTGTATGTCCCGGCAAATATATTGCCTTGATTGCAGGTGATTTAAGTGCAGTAAGGGCAGCGGTAGACCGTGCGGCTAAGACCCGCCCGGAGGAATTAATTGACAGCTTCGTACTGGGTAATCCGGATGAGTCTATTTTCCCTGCTATTTACGGCAGCAGCCAGATTGACGAGATTAAGGCACTTGGCATTTTAGAAACATATGATGCAGCGTCTATTATTGTAGCAGCAGATATTGCTGCCAAGACAGCTATTGTAAAATTAATCGAATTACGTATCGCAAAGGGTATGTGCGGTAAGTCATATATGTTGATTACCGGTGAAGTAGCAGCTTGTGAAGCAGCGATTCAGAAGGCAAAGGCATCCGTTGGAGATAAAGGAATGTATTTGGATTCTTCCGTCATTGCACGTCCGGATGCACAGCTTTGCAAATCAATTTTATAGTAAAATTAAGGCAGACGGGCTCACATTTCATTTATGTGAACCGTCTGTTATAAGAAGAGGAGCCGTGCTATGTTAGCAGCAGAGAGAAAGAATCTCATACTTGAAAAGCTCCAGGATGAAAAGCGTGTTGTTGTCAGTGAATTGAGCGAGCAGTTCGAAGTGTCTGAGGAGACTATCCGCAGAGATTTGGATAAATTAGAGAAAATGGGTTTAGCCACCAAGACATATGGTGGTGCTGTTTTAGTGGAGAACAGCAATGCAGAGATGCCGTTTCAGGTGCGCAGGAAGAAGAATCTTCAGGGAAAACGTGTTATTGCGGAGATTATCGCAGGTTTGGTTTCCGACGGAGACCATATTATTATGGATCCCAGCACTACAGCGGTTGCCATTGTAAAAGCATTAAGTGACAAGAAACGTCTGACGATTGTGACCAATTCTATAGAATTACTCGTAGAACTGGGCGATGCATCCGGTTGGGATGTCATTTCCACAGGAGGTACTCTGAAGGAGAATTATCTGGCTTTGGTGGGACCTCAGGCTGTGGAGTGCATCAATTCCTTTAATGCAGACAAATTAATTATGTCCTGCAAAGGTATTGATATGGAAAAGGGTATTACCGATGCCAACGAGTTATTTTCTCAGGTAAAAAAGGCCATGCTGCGTTCTGCAAAACAGATTATATTGGCAGCAGACCACACCAAATTTGAGAAAATTGCTTTTTCTAAGATTTGCGAAGTGGCCGACATTGATATGGTCGTAACTGATGTACGTCCATCCGAGACATGGATGGAATATTTCAAGGATAAAGGGATTGACTGTCTGTATGGAGAAGAAAACTAGAATTATAGCATTTGCAAATAATAAAGGCGGCAGTGGCAAGACCACTTCCTGCGCTAATATAGGATATTCCCTGGCAGCTATGGGAAAGAAAGTTCTTTTAATCGATGGAGATATGCAGTTGAATCTGTCCTTGTCCTATTTTACCGAGGATGAAGTGCTGGAGATGGCGGCAAGTGAGAAGAATCTCTATCACGCTATCAGAAAGCAGGATGATTTGACGGACTATGTTATTCATACTCCTTATGAAAATCTGGATTTGATTCCTTCTTCCATGTTGATGAGCGGCATGGAATACGAGCTTTTTACCAAGTGGCAGCGTGAATTTATTTTAAAAGGCTGCTTGAAGAATATAAAGGCAGCTAATACATATGACTATATATTGATTGATGCACCGCCAACACTGGGTGGCTGGGTGATGAATATTCTTTGCGCATCAGATTATGTGATTATGCCGGTTGAGGCAAGTCCGTGGGGACTTTTCGGTGTGGCCAATATGTTTGAATTCCTTGAAGATGTACGCCGCATCAATGAAAATCTTGAGTTGTTAGGCATTGCCATTACCAAGGTAGATGCACGCAAGAATTATTATAAGCAGACCTGTGAAACTTTACGTTCTGCGGATAATGTGCATGTGTTTGACAATATTATCCGTGTCGACAGTGAAGTAGAGTGGGCACAGGATGACAGCAAACCGATTCTGGTACACAAGGCAAAAGCCAGAAGTGCCGGTGAGTATATGGAGCTTGCAAAGGAGATTGATAGAACATGGCAGTAGGAGCAGGAAGTATTAAAAGAGCATCAAAATTAAATACAGAAGCAACAGAACCGAAAAAGACCAGAGTGGCGAAGGCTGCGACAAAGCCTGTTGCAGAGGAAGCGGCTGCGCCGAAGGCAGAGCCAGCCGAGAAGGCAGAGGCAGCCACGACAGCGGCAGAACCGATTGCAGAGCCAGCAGTAGACCCGGTACAGGTAGCAGACTCTGTAAAGGCAGAAGCATCTGAGAAGGCAGCGGAACCGATAAAAGAAGCAGAGGCAGCCAAGAAAGCACCAGCCAAGAAGACTACCACAACCAGAAAGAGTCCGGCCAAGAAGCCTGCCGCAGACAAGGCAGAAGCAGTGAAGGAAAACGCTGCAGAAACCAAGTCGGTGGACGAAGTTCCGGAGCAGAAGAAAAGCGGCAATCAGGCATGTCACCTGACAGAAGCTCTTCCGATCCATCTTTTGTAAATGATCAGGAATACACATTCTCCTTTGACAGATAATACTTTTACAGTAATATTTGTCGAAGGAGATTTTTGTTGCAACAAAACTTGTTTATAACATATGTTACAAACAAGTTGAAAAACAGGGTTGAACTTGTTCATAACATACGTTACAATCAAGTTAAATAAGGAGGGAAACAGTAATGAAGCTGTGCAAGGACAATTACACTGTAGAATTTGATGACCGGGGACAAATCGTGTCTTTACGAAGTGGTGGTAAAGAGTTCGTAGGAGAGGTTCTTCCGCTTTTGCAGTTCAGGCTGCGAAACGGTGAGGAGACAGAGGTTTACACTTCCAATGAAGCGGATGTTGTGTTCCTTGAGGAAGCAAACGGACATATAACAATTAGCTACAGTTATAAGGCACTAGATTTGAATTTTCGGGTGCACGTAGTTTGCAGTCAGAGGATGGAGTATACGCTTTCCTTTGAGAATAAGACAGGGAAGTGCATTGAGTGGATTGATTTCCCGCAGATTGCGGTACCGAATGACCTTGTATGCACCGGAGGCAGCGGCAGGGTGATCATAGACGTGAATGAAGGGCTTCTGATTGAAGACATGAAAGCAAAGGAGGATTTTTATCCGTACAGCTATCGGGAAATGGAGTATCCAAGCGAAGGGCTTTACGAAATGTTTCCTGCTGCCGTACAAAGCCAGTTTTTGGCGTATTATGATGATGTCTGCGGTCTTTATATGGCTGCCGAGGATAAGGAAAGGGGCATAAAGGGTATCAATTTCGGTCCTTACGGAGAAAATGCCATTAAACTCCAATTCAGACATTACCCGGGGGTATGTGCACAGGACACCAACTATGACCTTCCGTATGCTATGGTAATGGATATTTTCCGGGGGGACTGGCATGACGCGGCAGAGCTTTATCGCACATGGTTTGAGGGCAATCTCCCTGCAGGGCTTCAGAAAACAGAAGAGAATAAATCTCTTCCTGAATGGTATTTGGATTCACCGTTAGTAGTGACTTATCCGGTGCAGGGCATACACGACATGGATGAGGCCAAACCTAACCGCCTGTTCCCGTATCATAATGTGCTGCCGTATCTGGAGGACATTGCTGAGAAAACAGGAAGCCGCATTATGGACCTTCTGATGCATTGGGAAGGCACAGCACCTTGGGCACCGCCTTATGTGTGGCCTCCTTTGGGTGGAGAAGCGCTGTTTCAGGATTTCTGTGAGGAACTGCATAAACGGAATTTTGTACTGGGCGTATACTGCAGCGGCATCAGCTATACTGTACATAGCAATATAAATAAATACAATAATAAAGAGATAATCGAAAAAGAAGACCTCAAACGGTTTATGTGTGCTCCGCCTGACGGTGGTGAACCGATTTCAAAGATATGCCAGGGACAGCGCAAGAGCTTTGACATGTGTATTTCTCAGGATTTTACCAAGCAGGTGCTTTGTGAGGAGGCCGGCAAAATGGCATCTTCCGGACTTGATTACATTCAGATACTGGACCAAAATCACGGAGGTACCCCATATTTCTGCTACAGCGAAAAGCATGGCCATCCGCCGGTACCGGGCAAATGGATGGTGGAACATATGACTGATTTTCTGCAGAAACTAAAGGAAACAGTTGGGGAGCACGTACTTTTGGGATGCGAGTCTGCGGCAGCAGAGGCATATGTGCCTTATTTAAACCTGAGCGATAACCGTTTTAACTTAAATTATTATCCGGGACGCCCGATTCCACTTTATGGATATATTTATCATGAATATTTACAGAATTTCTCCGGAAACTCTGTTTGTTCCCTTGATTTAATAGACATTCACAGGTCCCCGGACTGTCACCTGCTTAGGGTTGCTCATTCCTATCTTGCTGGTGACATGATGACTCTGGTGATCAATCAGGACGGTGAGATAGTATGGAGCTGGGGCGAACGTGATTTTTCCTTGCTTCCGGAACGAGAACCGCTGCTTCATTTTATTAAGAGTGCTACTGCTTACAGACGCTGTATCGGTAAAAAATATCTGGTTTTCGGCAAAATGATAAAACCTTGTACTGTGAAAAGTAATGCAGTCGCAATGTATAAGCCGGGAAGTGATGAATTCCGTGATTATCCTGCAGTGCTTACTACGGCTTGGCAGGCCTCTGACGGCAGCCGAGTGCAGTTTTTGGCAAATTACAGAAAGCAGGAGGAGGTTTGTACGATAAATCTGGAAGGCACAAAGGGAGCCAGACTGTTGGATGAAGCGGGAAGTGTGATACAAGTGTTAGAGGACGGCATATGTGAAATAAAAATGCCGCCATGCTGTGTGAGAATGATAGCGTTTTCCGTGTGATATATATCATAAAAACATATCATAGAAATTTATAATATAAACCTATGATAGAAGTATAGAAGCCTATGATAGAAGCGTACGATATAAAAGTATAATAAAGGCATATAATAAAACTGTCGCATTAAGCAGAGAAAATCTCGCTGTTAATGCGACAGTTTGTTACTTATATGTAGGAAAGTCTTCTTTTCTTATCTTTTCGCTATGCATTTATAATTTGATTCAAACTTCTCATCGTTGGAGAGGAGTAAGACTACACCCTCAATAAGGCCGACAATTGCCGGAATGTAGGTCCAGCTAAACAGAATAAAAAGCACTCCCAGCAGATATTGACGCAAGTAAAATCTTTGAATACCTATATAACCTAAAAAGATAGCAAGCAGTGCAGCAACCTTTCTGCTTTTTACAGGTAAAGTCTTTTGTTTCAGATTACCAGTCGGTTTCGGAGCCGTCTGTGGAACCGGTTGCGGTTTTGGGCTTTGCGTATAAGTACCTGTGCGTGCGTTCTTCATTTTTTCAGCTAAGAGTTTCTCAAAAGCTTCATCAAATGTAAGTCCGGAAACATCGATGGTTGATTGTGTATTGTTTGTCGGTTGTACATTTCCGGCATGCTGTGCGCTTTTGGTATTAGAAGTTGGATTGGCAGAATGAGCGGAGCCGGCAGCCTGTGTTGTGTTTGCAGTATACGCAGAACCTGCAGACTGCGTGGTTTTTGTGGAACCTGTGTTACCTGTAGGCTGCGCAGAAGTATATCGTGTGTAAGAATTGCGACACTCTGCAAAGAATTTCTCCTGGCACAAGGAATGACAGAACAAATTCAAAGTGCTAAAACGCTTCCTGAATACTGCCTGATAGGTACCTAACTGCATCTCCATTCCCGGAGATAATTCCACATCTTCAAGGTAAACGGAAAGAATATCTTTCTTGCGGGAAATGGCAAAATTCAGCTCACGTTTACAGTTTTGTGAATCTAAATAAGCACGGCTGATAAATAGCAGGAACTTGGAACAATGCATTACCTTCTCTGCAATGTACTCCGGCCATTCGCTGCCTGCTTCGATACCTTCGTCGTACCAAATATTGATTCCGCTGCATTTCATAGCATCTATAATCGGTAGGACGGTACCGCCGTCGATATGTGCATAGCTTATAAATACATAAGGCTTATCATTAGAAGTATTCACAATTTTTCTCCGTTCAAATAATATATTCACTACCTTGGATGATAACATATTATACGCAAATTTACAAGAAAATAGAGGGATTTTTGCACTTGCATTTTTACTCTGGTTACTTTTCACACCCACGCCAATAACTAAATATAGCCGGTGTCCTGTCAAATCATGACAAGGCATCGGCTAAAACTTCTTTTTGGCTTTTGGGTGGCAGCCTGCGTTCGAAGATGGCAGCCACTCCCTGATATACATTTTCTGCATTTGTGCGCAACAAATGAACTGTGCCCAGACCATCACAGATATATTCTAAATTCTTCTGGCTCCGCAGAACCATTGCCTGTTTTTGCTTTCTTTTATATACCCTTGCAAGTCTCTCACAAAGAGAATTGTTGGCTGGAACTCTTTTGTCATGCAGGAAAAGAAGTTCGCTCTCTTTAAATTCTCTCAGCCGGACGGACAGGTTATATCCTTCCCGGTAATACTTGCTTGGCGGATTTTCTTCGTATTCCTCATCGGCTTTATCCAGTATCTCATCGTATCTGCGTTCAAAATCTGCCACGATCTCTGGTTCAAGCTCAGCCTCTTCGCCCAGTCCGTTGCGGTAATGCAGCATCTCACGGAACAATTCATGCATCCTATGATTCCATTCGAGGTCAGGCTCATTCTCTTTGCTGCCAATCAGATATCTGCAGTCATGTTGTGTACATTCCTGATGTCGCGTTCCATAACTATAAAAGGTACGGTCATGATCATGCACCACCGTGCCTACATAATCTGCCAAAGGTGTACCCTTTATTCCTACGTGCCCTTTTTTCTCTCTGCCGATATACATGACCGCTCCGTTCACCGGGGATGCAAGAACCAGAACCTGTGCACTATGACCATTTACATTTGCATTTGTAAAATCTGCATTCATTACCGGAGATGACATGAGCCTTCTTATGATCTCCTTTTTCTCAGCTTCCGCTTTTAATGATAATTCTTTGCTCAGATTGTTTATCATCCCGTCTGATATCTCTACTTTACCGCCTGTCAGCTCGGATAGAAGTTTCCTGATCTTACCATGAGAGACATTACACTCATTGCTAAGAAGGAAAGCAAGGGCTTTTAGAGTTCCG